>NZ_JMDX01000217.1:0-9524 GCF_000935845.1 Paenibacillus sp. E194 | reverse complement strand
AATTCGTCCAGCAGGCAGTGCAAAGGGTGACCAATCCCGCGTCATGACTCCAGCGCAAGCATTTGAGCAAGGAACGGATTATATTGTGGTCGGCCGCCCGATAACTGCTGCACCGAATCCACGCGATGCGATTCTATCTATTATGAAGGAGCTGTTGAACTAATGACTACAACGAACCTGGAACGCACAATTGCACAGCATCTGTTAAATATCCAAGCGGTAGCGCTTCGTCCGAATGAACCATTTACGTGGACGTCAGGCATTAAATCTCCAATCTACTGCGACAATCGCTTGACGATGTCCTACCCAGAGATTCGAGATGCAATTGCAGAAGGATTTGCTTCCTTGGTGAAACAATATGCTCCCGATGCAGAAGTTATCGCAGGCACAGCTACAGCAGGAATTCCGCATGCTGCTTGGGTAGCGGACAAGCTTGGCTTGCCAATGGCTTATATTCGCGACAAGGCAAAAGGCCATGGAAAGCAAAATCAAATTGAGGGAATCATTCGTCCTGGACAGAAGGTTGTTGTCATAGAGGACTTGATTTCTACAGGTGGAAGCTCTTTGAAAGCAGCACTTGCATTGAAGGAAGCAGGAGCTGAGCCATTGGCAGTACTGGCAATCTTCAGCTACCAATTGGAAAAAGCAACTTCTGCATTCGAGGAAGCCGGGATTCCACTTCGCACGCTGTCGAACTATACAGCACTGACGCAGACGGCACTGGAGCATGGTGTTATTCAAGCCGAAGATATGGATGTGCTGCAAGCATGGCGTCATGATCCAACGACATGGGGCAACTAAGAAGGCAAGAAGACGAACTTGTATTCGATTTTCTATAGATAACATTTTTTGAAGACCTTTCCTGCATCATGAGGAAGGGTCTCTTTTTTGATAGAGTCATGAACTGACAAAAGACTACCAAAAATTAATCAGAATATTTGTCATTTTTACAGAAAAACGGTTAAGATCTTTGTAACTTTTCATGCAAAACTTTCGTTTATACTTGAGGAGAGTTTGACGTCATGTCCGAGAAAGGGGCAGATATAAGGATGAAATGGCTTCGCAAACGGAAGCAGGCTGACGAGGTCGAGGCTAACGAGGCAACCCCAAATCTCGCAGTGCATAATCAGGACGAGACAGTTGCGAATAATGAGGCGAAATACATAGACGACAAAAAAACATCTTCAGAATGGCCTGCACGTGCGGTTCCTGTCGCTGCAGATGAACCTATCCTCGAAGTTCGCGGTGTGGAACGAACCTTCCAGGTGGGCAGTGAGAAGCTTCATGTCCTGAAAGGCATCAATATGCAGGTTAACCCAGGTCAGTTGGTAATGCTGAAAGGTCGGTCCGGTTCAGGGAAAACGACTCTTCTTAACATGCTTGGCGGCCTGGATCTGCCTACGAAAGGCGAGATTTATTTCCGAGGAGAGGAGCTCTCTTCTTGGAGCGATAACAAGCGTACCTATACAAGACGCGATGATATTGGATTCATATTTCAGGCGTTTGCCTTGATGCCGTTGTTATCTGCATATGAGAATGTCGAGCTATCGCTGCGGATGGCGAACATTCCGCGTCATTTATGGAAGGAACGCGTACATCATTGTTTGGAATTGGTTGGTCTCGGAAAGCGAATGAAGCACCGTCCGTTCGAAATGTCCGGCGGTGAGCAGCAGCGTGTTGCAATCGCGAAGTCAATCGCGCATAAGCCGCTGTTGCTGCTTGCGGATGAACCTACAGCAGAACTTGATTCACAGATGGGTGCACAGGTCATGGGAGTATTCCGGCAAATTATACGTTCTGAGAAGATCGCAATCTGCATGACAACCCACGATCCCACAATTTTGGAGGTAGCTGATCATGTTTATGAAATGGTCGACGGAAAATTCATCTCATAAGGCAGTAGATAAAAGAAAGAAATGGCGCCGTTCCGCGCTGATATTGATGTGCGGGGTCATGATGTTAACATCCGCATGTTCTTTGCTTCCAGATGAGGAACAAGAAGAGGCGCTGCCGACAATTACGCCTCCAGCAATCTCGAAAAAGCCCGAATATGATGTTATGAAGGGCGACTGGATCTCTGATGTGAAGGCAACAGGGAAAGTAATGTCGGAACAGGAAGAGACGTTCTTCTTCACGCTTGATAATAAGCCTGTCAAGGATGTTAAGGTCAAGAACGGTGACAATGTGAAGTCGGGCCAGGTATTGGCGGTACTTGATGTGGAAGATATGCAGCGGGATCTTCGTGCAAAGCGACGCGATCTTCGCAAGCAGGAGATGAAGATGAAGGAGACACTTCGTCAGAAGGATGAGATGGATCCAATTCTATTCGAAGATGAGCAAATCGCATACGAAGAGGCTCTCGAAAAGATTGCGGAAGTAGAAAACGATATTGCAAAAGGATCGGTTACTGCTCCATTCGCTGGAACGGTCGTTAACGTCGCTGCGAAGAAAGGGAATATGACGAAGAAGTATGACCCTGTCGCGACGATCGCCAATACATCCCGATTGGTTGTTACGGTGGATGTACCGAAGGATGATTTGAAGAAAATTGCCCCTGGAATGGATGTTGAACTAAGCATTAATTCGACAGGCAAAATTTTAAAAGGAAAGGTTAAGGCGCTTCCTGCTCCTACATCAGACAAGGACAACGGAGGCAACAACAACAACAACAATCCGGGCGGGGGCAATATGCCTGAACAGGATCGGATTGATAAATATGTAACGGTGACATTGAATGATAAGCTGCCTTCTACAGTAACGCGTGGATCCATGCTTGGTGCGACCATTATTACGAAGAAACGCAGCAATGTTGTCTATATCCCGCCATCCGCACTTCGCACGCTTGGTGCTAGAACCTATGTTCAAGTCGTTGATGACAATGGCAAACGTGAGGTTGACGTGGAAATCGGTGAACAGGATGCAACGAGATTGGAAATCAAAAAAGGACTTGAGCCTGGACAGAAAGTAGTGGGTCGCTAATGGGCATTCCTTTGTTGCGGTTTCTATTCCGGAAAATGTGGAATACCCGCTGGCTTACGTTCAGCACACTTCTAGGGCTCATTGTGGCTGTATCCTTTACAGTCAGCATTCCGATGTATGCTGATGGCGCCTTGAAGCGGGTTGTCTCGAAGACATTGGAGGACAATAGTGCAGCGATGCCAGCCGGCTCGTTGTCAATCAAGTACCAGGCGACAGGTGGAACCAAGACGGATCCGAAAGAATTAAAGGAAGTTGATCGTTACATACGTGAGGATGTGAAGGCGCAGGTTGGGTTTCCAGCTCAAATCTTTGTCAATGCGCGTTCGCTCCGAGGAACAGAAGTTTACCCTGTAGATCCGAGCAAGGTTGATGCCAGCCGGGTTCGAACGATGACGCTTGGCTCTTTATCCGATTTGAACGATCGGGTAGAGTGGACACTGGGTAAGGAATATGAAGATGGCGAGCAGAATGGGACATTGCAGGTTGTCATGATGGAGGAAGCCATGTACCGCAATGATCTCCATATTGGTGACGAGCTTGAATACCCAGTAACCGGCACGGATACCGTGCTGAAGGTGAAGTTGGTAGGTACTTTTAAGCCGAAGGAAGATACGAGTGCTTATTGGTTCCAGGGCTTAGAAGGAATGATGAATTCCTTGTACGTCTCACCGGCAACGTTCGATCATTTGATGGAACAGAAAAAGCTGCCGATCGCTGTATCCAGCTGGTATTATGCGTTTGATCTGCGCGAGGTAAAGACAAGTCAGTTGTCCTCACTTAGCTCTATGCTGGAACGCTTGAATATTGATTTGTACCAGAAGCTGAAGGGAACGCAAGTGGAGATCTCTTTCGCGAAGGTATTGAATGAATTCCGCAGTCAGAGCGTACAGTTGCAAATGATGCTGTTCACGCTTGCTGCACCGATGATTGCAATGGTGTTCTATTATATTGCGATGAATGCAAGTCAATCGCTAGAGAAGCAGCAAAGTGATATTGCTGTGCTTCGAAGCCGTGGAGCAAGTACGCGGCAGATTATATGGCTTTATCTATTGGAAGGAATCATTCTCGGCTTGTTGGCTCTGGCATTGGCCCCTATATTCGGCTGGTTTATGGCGAAGTCAATAGGCTCAGCGAACGGCTTCCTGGAGTTCGTAAATCGGAAGTCTATTCCGGTAGGATTTACATCAGATGCTGTTATTTTCGGCGTGGCTGCAGTAGTCATCGCCTTGCTCGCTAGTATTATACCAGCAGTAGTCTTCGCTCGTTCTTCTATCGTGAACTTGAAGCAGAAGATGGCACGATCAGACCGCAGGCCTGTATGGCAGCGCTGGTTCCTTGATGTCCTGCTGCTGGGCTTGGCGGGTTATGGCTATTACCTGCTTAATGAGAGACAGTTGTTGACATTCCAATCAGGAGTGAGCTCTGATCAGCTGCAAGTACAGCCATTTCTATTTTTTGTGCCGGCACTCGCGATTTTTGCGTGCGGACTGTTCTTTTTACGATTGTTTCCGCTTATTCTTAAAATCGTGCAGTGGATTGGCGGAAAGCTGCTGCCAGTTCCGCTATATTTGACGCTTACGCAGTTGTCCCGTTCTGCCAAGACGTATTATCCGCTTATGATTCTGCTTATTCTTACACTTGGTCTTGGCGTATACAATGCGTCGGCAGCTCGCACGATTGACATTAACTCGACAGAGCGCACCTTGTACAAATATGGTACGGACGTCGTTATCCAGACGGTATGGGAGTCTGAACAAGAGATCATTAGAGATAAGGATAATGGCAAAGGAAACAACAGAGGCGGAGGAGGAGGCAATCCAGGGCAAGGTGGTGGTGGCAACCAGCCGCCGAAGGCGGGCAAGACGATCTATACGGAGCCGCCGTTCGAGCTCTTTAAAAAGATGCCGGGTGTTGAAGGAGCCGCACGTGTACTGAAGACGAAGGGGAATGTAATCATTTCCGGACGTTCGATTGGTCAAGGTGAGATTATGGGAATCGACAATGTCGACTTCTCGAAGGTAGCCTGGTTCCGTCAGGACTTGTTCCCATCCCATCCGTTCCGCTATTTGGATGCACTAGGGAAGTATACGGAATCCGCTGTGATTATTCCGAGCAATGTCGCGAAGCAGTACCAATTGAAGGAAGGCGACATCATCTCCATCGGATTTGGTGAGCAGTTGGTTGAATTCGTAATTGTTGGGGTTCTCCCATATTGGCCGAGTATGTATCCGGACGAGAAACCGTTCTTTATTGCGAACTTAGATTATATTTATGATCAAGTACCAATCACACCGTATGAGGTATGGTTGAAGATGAAGGACAAAGCACCACTAGGTCCTGTCCTTACAGAACTGCAAAAGAAAGGGATAGAAATATTCAGTAGGACGGATGTACGAAGCGAGCTTGCAACACAGAGCAAGCACCCTACCCGGGGCGGCGTATTTGGCATTCTGAGTATGGGCTTCTTAATATCAGTCATTATCTCCTTGATTGGATATTTGTTGTTCTGGTTCTTTAACTTGACAAGACGTGTGCTTCAGTTCGGGATTTTGCGTGCAATGGGGTTGTCACGCAGACAACTAACCGGTATGCTGCTGCTGGAGCAGCTATTTACAGCAGGGCTTTCTATCCTACTTGGCATTTTGCTTGGGAAGGTGGCGAGCCGCTTGTTCCTGCCATTCCTACAGACAGCAGAAAGCTCCAAGATGCAGGTGCCGCCATTCCGGATTGTATTTGAATCACGAGATACGATCCAGCTGTACATCGTCGTTGGCGTGATGATCTTTACTGGGGCGACCTTGTTGTTCATGCATATTCGTCGTCTACGTGTCCATCAAGCCGTGAAGATGGGAGAGGAGCGTTAATCGGTGATACAATGTGAAGGGCTAGTTAAAATTTTCAAAACAGATGACATTGAAGTTGTTGCCCTGCAAGGGCTGAACCTGTCAGTGAAGCAAGGTGAACTGATGGCGATTATCGGCAACAGCGGCAGCGGGAAATCGACACTTCTGAACATACTCGGCGGGTTGGATCGGCCATCCGCCGGCTCCGTTCAGGTAGGGAAGTGGGATTTGCTTAAGATATCGGATAAAGATCTTGTTGAATACAAGCGGGATACTGTCGGATTTATCTGGCAGAACAATGCACGCAACTTGCTTCCTTATTTGACAGCGTTAGAGAATGTTGAAGTGCCGATGATGCTGGCTGGCAAGATGGATCGCAAATATGCGAAGGAACTCCTTGAATGGGTTGGACTAAGTCATCGCATGCACAATAAGCTGCAACAGCTATCAGGCGGTGAGCAGCAGCGGGTGGCCATTGCGATTTCACTAGCGAATCGCCCACAGATGCTGCTTGCTGACGAACCTACTGGATCTGTGGATACGCAGACATCAGATATGATCATGAATATTTTCCGCCGTATGAGTAGGGAATTAGGGGTAACAGTGGTCATCGTAACCCATGATTTGTCGCTTGCAGGGAAGGTGGATCGTGTCGTTGCGATTCGTGACGGCTTAACTAGCACAGAATTCATCAAGCGCAATCCGAACTTGGCTGCTGGTGGAGGTGAGGAAGGATTCGGGCTTCAGGATCATCATGAAGCCTACGTGGTAGTTGATCGGGTCGGCCGATTGCAAGTGCCAAAGGAGTATTTGGAAGCTCTCGATATTCAAGACAAGGCATCGATGGAATTAGACGGAGACAAAATTATTATCCGCACACCTAAAGAATTGGAGGAGTAACCAGATGAAGAAAAACTGGGTACGAAAATTATTGACGGTTACACTGGTATTGACGATGATTATCCCAATGCTGGCTGCATGTACGAACAAAGATGAGGTTGTTCCAGGACAAGAGCGAGTATTGCGTATTGGAATGCAGTATGGAGGATACGACGACACCTACTTCCGTCAGCAATGGACTGATACATTTGAAATTACGCACAAAGGAATCCGTATTGAGCTTGTACCAGCACTTGATGGTGCAGATATGCGATATGATAATTCCGGAGATCCGAAGAAACAGCCGGATCGCTATGAAGCGATGAAAAAACTGCTGAATTCTGCGAATCCAGTTGACATCATCGTCACGGATTCGTTCCAGTTCCGCAAGCTTGTGGAAGAAGGAATGTTGAAGCAGCTTGATCCGCTTCTACAGAAGGACAGTATTGATTTGTCCGACTTTGTCCCAACGGTTATTGATGGGATAAAAGCTATGGGAGACAACAGCTTGTATGGTCTTGCGCCTACATTCTCCTCAAATGCACTGTTCTTCAACAAGAAGCTCTTCAGTGATGCAAACATTGCACCGCCAACTGATAATATGACATGGGATCAAGTATTTACGCTCGCAGCTAACCTATCGAAGGGTGACGGAGCAGATCGCAAATATGGTTTTAGTTTTAACCGTTATAGTGGTTCCGAAGTGTTTGGAGATATGATGAATTTATATATTACGCCATTAAATCTTCGTATGTTCGATGAAAAAGGCGAGAAGATGACGGTTAACACGCCACAATGGGAAAAAGTATGGACGACGGTAAGTGATCTCGCGATCAAGAAAATCGTCCCACCTGCAAACGGTAGTGAAACGCCTATTCAAGCGCCAGAAAATGAAAATCCGTTCGGACATGATAACTTCCTGTCAGGGAAGGTTGCTATGGCGATCGGAGACTATAATTACATTAATACGGAATTGTCGGATGCTATGAAGAATGCTGACAAAATTAAAGGCTTTACGAAGTTTGACTGGGATGTTGTAACCATGCCATCACATCCAGAATCTCCTGGTGTATCTGGCGGTTCTCAGTTGTATAATATTTTTGCAATCAATCAAAAAGCAGCGAATCCAGACGATGCTTGGGAATTCATGAAGTTTATTAATAGTGAAGATTGGGCTAAGCTTCGTTCTCGCAGCAGTTGGGAAATGGTATCTCGTCAAAAGTACATTAAGCCTAAGGATGGCACTAACATTAATGTAAGTGCGTTCTACAAAACAAAGCCGGTTCCTCCTACAAAGACAGATATGGAGAAGTTCATGATGGACGGAAGCTACTGGCAGATCAATCAGCTTGGTACGGAGTTGATGCAGCAAGTAATCGAGAAGAAGAAATCCGTTGCGGATGCCTTGAAGGAATGGGAAACAAAAGGGAACCAAATTTTGATTCAAGCGAAAAAGAATCCGAACGGTAATGATACGCCTCCAGGAAACGTATACAAGGGTTAATCATCGTAATGCAGGAAGAAAGAATCGGTGGCTCCAAGTGAGCTTGCCGGTTCTTTTTTGCACGATTGGGGAATAGTAGGGGAAGGGGAGGGGGCTGATGACAAGAAGAGGGTGATAAAGTGCATTGGGTCTATTGGGGCAAGTTGTACGATTCCAGATTTCAAGCTTGTTGTTTGCAGCAGCGGCTTGAGCATGATGCATGGATTTATGGATATGAGACGATGAAGGAGATTGAAGTATACCGATCACGTAGAGGAAAATACGGGGTGCGATTTCTTCCTTAGCCTATATGTACAACTTATTCAAACATTTTTAATTTTTCTCTTGACTGAACATATGCAACTATTGTATAGTAATACTTGTCGCTGCTGAAGAAGTTCAGCTGTTGAATGATATCGCGGGGTGGAGCAGTCTGGTAGCTCGTCGGGCTCATAACCCGAAGGTCGTAGGTTCAAATCCTGCCCCCGCAACCAAACCTCATGAAATTGCAATGGTGAGGGCCCTTAGCTCAGTTGGTTAGAGCGGTCGGCTCATAACCGATTGGTCGGGGGTTCGAGTCCCTCAGGGCCCACCAATTCTAATTTCATAGATACATAGTTTTGTAAGGCGCATCTTTCATCATCAGTTCTAGCAGTTTGCTAGATTTGAATGAGATAGGTGTTTTTTATTATTTAGGATTTAAGGAAGCCCACTTTGCAACGTTCTGCGGAGGGACTTCCTTCTTTGTGCCGCTATTTTCTTTTTTGCAACGAATCATAGGCATCGAGCACATTTTGGAGTGCGGCCTTTTCTTTTTTGTTATCGTACGGTCATCATAATAGGTACTGCCTTCATGGCGAATGATGGTTTTCTTTGATTTAATAATGGCGCGAATCATTGAGATATCTGATTCAGATGGAGAGACGTCGGCCCATTCCCAGATTCGGGTATTATTATCTCGGTTGATCTCATCACTATTTGGGTAGATGGTATAGGTCTTATCATCAACTTTTAGCGTGTACTTCTCGATGAACAGCCAATTTTCGGCTTCGTACTGAATACGCAACCGCAGCCAAGATGTATTTGCTTCTTTCCCTATGTATAAGAAGAAATTGTTTTCGTTCGCATAGTAAGGTGAAGTTTTGTCATAATACCAGGTAATACTTTTGACTTCATCTACACTCTTTCTCATCTTAGATAGTGCCTGAGCCAAACGCTTTTCTTCCGCCGCTTGTTTACGTTTCTTCTCCAACTGCTCGGCCTCGATCTTCTTACGCTCTTTTTCTTCAATTTGCGATATCAATGTTTTGGCGATGCCTGATTCCTTGCTTCCGGGATGT
>NZ_JMDX01000216.1:0-9613 GCF_000935845.1 Paenibacillus sp. E194 | reverse complement strand
ACAGCAGCGCCGTATATGCCGCTAGCAGCACCATGTACATCGTCGCTCCTGTATCCGCAGCGATCCGGCGCAAGCCTGCGGTCACGTCCGAATCGAGTTCGGCATACACCACATTCCCAGCAAAGCTTTGCAGCGCCGGGCGCGCATAATCCGTCGGCAGCTCCAGCACCGGGATGTCGCCAGCAAACGTCTCCAGCCAGAACGCTTCCTGCTTCCGCATCGTCTCGCTTTGGGCCAGCGACTGCTGCCACGCCGCATAATCTTTGTACTGAATCCGCAGCTCCGGCAAGCGTTCCCCTTCATATAAACGCGTAAATTCCTGTACCAACACGCCCATTGAAACCCCGTCAGAAACAATATGATGCATATCGAACAGAAGGAGATGACGGTTCGCTTCCACTTCGATCAGTCCTACCCGCAATAGCGGCGCTTGCGCCAAGTCAAATGGGCGCACGAACGCCTCCACCTGCTCGGCTATATCCATTTCCATCGTTTCCGCGATACGCTCCGTTACTGATGAGCGCCCGGTTCCTTGCGGGATTTCTGCCTCTAACAGACTTTCCGCCTGTGGCAGATCCTTCCTCTCCACCACGAACGGCACCTGATCGTGCACGCGCTGCACCGGTTCTCCATCTACCATTTCAAACGAGGTTCGCAGCGATTCATGGCGCGCAACCAGTTCGCAGAATGCTCGCTCTAACCGTGCCGCATCAAGCGGCCCTTCCACCGCATAAATTCCCGGCATGTTGTAACTAAGCTCGGCACCTTCCAATTGGTTCAGGATGTACAGCCGCTTTTGCGCGGAGGAGACCGGATAATACGCTTTTGCTTCCACCGGCTCGATCGCGGCGTACAATTGCTGCTCCATCCCTGCAACTGCCTGCGCCAGTTGTTCCAGTGTCGGCGCCTGGAAGACGGTTCGCAGCGGCACGTTCACGTTCAATTCCTTGTACATCCGCGCTACCAGCGTCGTCGCTTTCAGCGAATGACCCCCAAGGTCGAAGAAGTTGTCCTTTATCCCGACCCGCTCCACGCCGAGCACGCTCCGCCAGATGTCTGCCAGACGGGACTCCAGCACCGTCCGTGGCGCAGCGTAAGCGGTGGCGCTTAACACGTCCCCTTCCACCTCCGACAGCGAGCGGCGGTCAATTTTCCCGTTCGGCGTCAACGGCATTTGCTCCAGCTCCACGAAGAATGACGGGATCATGTAGTGCGGCAGCTGCTGTCCTAGCCATTTACGCAGTTCCGTCACATCCAGCGTTTCTTCCGCCGTCACGTAAGCGCACAGGTACGGATCTCCATCTGTATGCTCGCGCACGATGACAGCTGCTTCCTTCACCCGTTGTTGCAAGCACGCTTCGATTTCTCCCAACTCAATCCGATACCCGCGGATCTTCACCTGATGGTCGATCCGCCCCAAATATTCGACATTTCCGTCCCAAAGCCAGCAGCCAATATCGCCCGTTCGGTACATTCGGCCACCCGGAACAAACGGATTGTCCACAAAGCGTTCGGCCGTAAGCTCCGGTAAGTGGAGGTATCCCTGTGCGACTCCGTCGCCTCCGATATAGATTTCTCCTTGCACACCATGGGGCACGGGATGCAAATGGGCATCCAGCACGTATATCCCCACATTGGCTGCCGGTACGCCGATCGGCACGGAAGCCGGAATAGGCACTTCGGGATCATAACGATACACCATGCATCCTACCACCGTTTCGGTCGGACCGTATTCATTGTACAGATGCACATTCCCATTGAATTTATCGTAAATTCGCTGTGCCAGGGCCGCGCTTAAATTTTCCCCGCCTACGATTAAGGTATGAATTGCACTTCCCTCAATCTCCAGTTCCAACAATAATTTGAGGTGGGTCGGCGTCAGCTTGATAATTGGCACCCGATTGTCCTCGACGATTTGCCGAAGCAACGAAACTTTGTCCTCACCGTCATATATGACGATCTTGTTCCCGGTCAGCAGCGGAATAAATATCGACGTTACCGTCAAGTCGAACGAAATCGAAGAGTAGAGCGGAAAGTCGAGCCCTTGCTCCGCATACGTATCCTTGGCCCACCAAATATAGTTCATCAGGCCTTGATGCGTAATCATCGTTCCCTTCGGTCGCCCCGTCGTGCCTGAAGTGAAGATAACATACGCTAGCGACAGCGGATCCTGCGTCCTATTCAAATTGCGGGTATCTCCTTGATACAGAGCAGCATCATCCAGCAACAGAATTTCCTCCAGACTCAGCGCAGCCGGAAGCTGCTCGGCCAATGACGTTTGTGTCAGCACGATCTTTGCGCCACTATCCTCCAATATCGCAGCGATTCGCTCGCGCGGGTAATCGGGATCGACAGGCACATACGCTCCGCCTGCCTTGAGCGTGCCGATAATGCCAACAAGCAACTCGATCGAATGCTTGGCAATAACCGCTACAAATCGATTCTCTCTGATCCCCCGTTGACTGAGCTGTCTGGCAAGCTGATTCGCCTTCTCGTTCAGCTGCCGGTACGTCATCTTCTGCTCTCCGCATTCCACGGCGACCCGATCCGGCGTTTCTTCCGCTTGCTTTTCCACGAAGATGTGCACCGCCGTTTCTTTCGGGTACACAGATGCCGTGTCATTGTACGCCAGAAGGGTCTGTTTTTCTTGTGCTGCCACTATTTCGATATCGTTCACAGCCGTCAGCGGATTGTCACAAACCTGCTCGATGATACGAAGGAGGTGCGCTTTGACTTGCTCGATGCCATGATCCGCATACACATGCCGGTTATATTTCAGATTGATCATCATTTCAGCCCCTGGCATGATGATCACATTCAAATCATAGTTCGTTTGTTCAAAGCTATCGAAACTATGAATAGCAAAATCCGTCTGCTCCCCTTCCGTCCCTGCGGCCGATTGTTCCAGCTCCTGTTCGATTGGATAATTTTCAAACACGAGGATGTGATCGAATAACTGCTGTTTCAGCAGCGACCGCGCTTGAATCTCGTACAACGGATAAAAATCATAACGCGCAGACGAAAGCGCAGCTTCCTGATTCCGTTTGAGACAATCAGCAAACGTATCTTGACCGGAATAGCCCGAACGAACCGGAATCGTATTGATAAACAGGCCGATCATCTCTTCGATGCCCACGATTTCAGATGGTCTGCCGGACACGACGGAGCCGAACACCACGTCGGAGGCTTGGTTATATTTCTGTAGCAGGATCCCCCATACCGTTTGCAGCAGCGTATTCATCGTTACCTGCTGCTCGCGGGCTATCTGGGCCAGCTTATCTGTCACATCGCGGCTGAGTATAACAGGGGTTTCGGCAGGATCGTACCCTTCGTCCCCCTCCTGAACCGTCCTCTTATAAGGTAGCTGGGCCCGCTGCTCATACCCCTTAATATATTCCTCCCAATAGCCGGCGGCCTTCTCCTGATCCTGTTGTTCCATCCATTCCATAAACGTGCGGTAAGAGCGGGCTTCAGGCAGCTCCAGCGGGCTTCCCATCTTCAAATTGTCATAATTGCCAAACAGCTCTCGGAATACGAGGGGCAAGCACCAGCCATCCATAAGGATGTGGTGAAAACTCCATACAATATAATGAGACGAGTCCCCAGTTTTCAAAACGGATAGCCGCATCAACGAACCCTTGGCTAAATCAAAGCCCCGTTTCCTGTCTGTTCGTTGGTAAGCTTCAATGTAAGCAGCTTGCTCTTCCGCGGACAGCGACGAAATATCTTCGCTATCGATATCGTATTTTCGTTCATGCAGCACGATTTGAACCGGCTGCTCTAACGAGTCAAGGTCAAACTGCATCCGGAACACTTCGTGCCGGCTTGCCAGCTTGTTCACGCTCTGTTCAAATAACGCAACATCAAACTGCCCATCCATGTAAAAACCTGTTTGCTCAAAATAGGCATCTGATTGTTGGTTGTATAAATAATGGAAAATCATACCGTGCTGTAACGGCGTCAACGGGTAGATATCTTGGATGGAGCCCTCATCGCTCCATTTCTGCTGCATGGCGATAAAGGTATCCAGCTCCATGCCTCTCAGCATTAGATCGCTTGGGGTCAGCTCGGCATTCTCTTGTCGGACGCAATGGTCAATAATCATTTGCAAGTTCGCTTTGTAGGACTGCGCCAGACCGCGTATCGTGTCCGGTTTATATTCATGTTTGTTATAACTGAACGAGAGCGTCAGTTTTCCCCCTGAGATCATTCCGTTAATATCCAGCGTCCAGGTTCGCTGGCTGCCGCCGCTGATAGAGGATCCGGAGGAAATAGGCGAAAACGTAATCTCGCTTTCCCCGAACCCTGCTTCGTCAAATTGCCCCAAATAGTTAAAGCTGATTTCAGGCTCCAACGCAAATGAAATGCCTGCTTTATGTTCGGCATTCGTCACATATCGTAAAATTCCGTAGCCGATTCCTTTCTGAGGAACGCCTCTTACACTCTCTTTAACTCGTTTAATTTGGTAGGATAGATCCTCGTCAGGAGACAGGTTCAGCACAACCGGATATTGAGACGTGAACCAGCCTATTGTCCTATTAATATCAATATCTGGCGCAATCGCTTCCCTGCCGTGGCCTTCCAAGCTGATAGCCACTTGGCTGTTCCCTGTCCATTCGGATATCGTTAAGCCAAGCGCGGTAAGCAATAAATCACCGATTTCCGTATGGAAGACAGCGTTCGCTTGCTTCAGCAGCCGTTCCGTCTCCGCTTCTTCCAATTCGACGAGTACGAGTTCAGAGTCCCGTACATAAGATTCCTTCACTTCCGCATCTTTGGGCAGTAACGCGACATCCGTATGCTCCATTTCCGCCCAATACGGCAGTTGCCTGAGCAGCTGCTGGCTTTGTGCATATTCGACCAACTGCTGCGCCCAGTCCTGAAACGAATTCGTCTTTTGCGGAAGAGTCACCGCTTCTCTCTGTTGCAATTGCTCGTACCCGATCGCGATGTCTTCAAATAAGATTCTCCAAGAGACGCCGTCGATGACCAAGTGATGGATGGCGATTAACAGATGATCGCCTTCGCCAGTGTGGAATAGACCAAGCTTGACCAGCGGCCCTTTTTCCAAATCCATAGCCGACTGAATTCGATCCGCCTCGTCTGCGATGATTCGTTCCGCATCCGCACCTTCGATTCCACGCAGATCCGTGACCTCCAGTGTAAACAGTGGTTCGTCAAGTCCGCGATTATACGCTTTATAGCGGTCGGCTTCATAAGTAAAGACCGTTCTTAATGCATCATGATGCCGCAGCACGGCATGGAAGATCTCCCGGATTTCGCTCTCTTGGAATCCTTTCCGGCTGTACAGCATAATAGCCTGGTTCCAATGATTCATGTCGTGAAATTGCTGTTCAAAAAACCATGTTTGGATAGGGGTCAATTCGACTTCCCCAGTCACGGTTCCTTGATCGATTACCTTTTCTACCTTTTGGATAAACGGAACAACTTCCGAGATGGTCGCATGCTTAAACAGATCTTTCATTTCCAGCTTGTATCCGTATTGATGCAATCTGGCGGATACCTGTATCCCTTTGATCGAGTCGCCACCCAATTTAAAGAAATTATCTTTCGTTCCAATCCGCTTTGTTCCCAAGACAGAACCCCATACCGAAGCGAGTATGCTTTCTAATTCATTTGCCGGCGCCACATATTCCACACCCGCAGTATTGTGATCCGGTTCAGGCAGTGCCTTTTTGTCAATCTTTCCACTTGATGTATGGGGCAGAGTCGATAACGGAACAAAATAGGACGGAATCATATATTCGGGCAATTTCTCGGTAAGTATACTACGCAATTTCGCCTCGTCAATGGAAGTGCCGGCAGTATAATACGCGCATATATAATGTTGGCCGTCAGCATGCGGTTTCGTAACGACAGCTACTTCTTTTATATCTTCATGCTTATAGAGCAGAGACTCGATTTCCCCCAATTCAATCCGGTAACCGCGAATTTTGACCTGATCGTCCATTCGTCCCATATATTCAATGTTTCCATCCGGCATCCATCTAGCCAAATCACCGGTCTTATACATCCGAGGTACGTTGGGGAACGGATTGGCCACAAACTTCTCTGCGGTTAAATCCGGCCGATGCAAATACCCGCGGGCCACCCCGTCTCCCGCAATGCACAATTCTCCCGGAACTCCTATAGGCTGGCAATTACCGTCTCTGTCTACTATGTATAACTGAATATTTTGTATAGGTTTTCCTATCGGTACAGTATCTAGATGAAAAATGTTCGTACACTCAAAATAAGAAACATCGATTGTAGCTTCTGTCGGTCCGTATAAATTGATTAAGCGTGTATGATGATGGCGGTGCAGCAATGAATGATATCGTTCTACATGATGGGGGCTTAATGCTTCACCACTCGTAAAAATCAATGTTAGTGAGGACAACGGTCGCAAGATGTTCCTGCTTTCGACGTATTCAAGAAAAGCTTGAAACATGGAAGGTACAAAATGAAGAGTCGTGATTTTATATTTTTCGACTGCTTGCACAATCGTTTCCGGATTTTTTTCACCTTCCGGTTTAAGCATAACCACAGATGATCCGCCAAGAATCCATAAAAACAGTTCCCAAACGGACACATCAAAGGTGAATGGTGTTTTTTGTAAAATAACGTCATCTTCACCGAGACCGTATTGATTTTGCATCCATTCCAAACGGTTGACCAGCGAGTAATGATCGATCATGACTCCTTTCGGTTTGCCCGTCGATCCTGACGTATAAATGACATAAGCCATATCGTCCGGAGTTCCTGCCGTCTGGATATTCTCCGCAACTCCCTGATATACAGATTCGTCCTTTAAAGATAACGTGATACCTGTAAAGTCCAACTCTTTCGTAATGCCATCATTTTCTGCCAATAAAATGGTAGAACTGCTGTCCTCCAGCATATAGCGAATCCGCTCTCTCGGTAGACCGGGATCAATTGGCAAGTAGGCCCCCCCAGCCTTCAAAATTCCTAAAATGCCAATTACCATTTCAAATGATCGCCGAGCTGCAATGCCGACAATGGAGTCCTTCGTTACTCCTCTCTCCAGCAAGGCTTTGGCAACATGATTTGCTCTTTCATTCAGTTCCTTGTAGGTCAAACGGTCATCACCGCACAATATGGCAGGGCGATTCGGGATTTCCTCTGCCTTCCGTTCGAACATGCGATAAATGGTCGTGTCTTTGGAATACGGCGCTCCGGTATCATTAAAATCTAGTAACACTGTTTGTTTATCGTTAGCAGTTAAAAATGATAGTTGCGATACGGAAACTTCCAGCTTATGTTCAGCAACCATCTCCATAATTTGGATGCAGTGCCGAATGAGTCTGTCAGCTGTATCTTGGTGATAAAGCGAAGTGTTGTACTCCAGCTCCATCCATAGACGATGCCCTTCTCTATTCAAATAAAAGGTCAAATCATGATTATGATTGGTTGCCGCTTCCCGATCGTGCAGGGCATTCAACATGACTACGACATCGAATAAAGCGGATCTGTCTTCTCTTTCTTCAATATTCATATCTTTAATTATTTTAGACATCGGATAATTGCCATGTTCATATGCCTCGATCAATGATGTTCTGACTTTACGCATCAGATCCATACAGGTTGAAGCCGAATCTAATTCATCGTATATGGCCAATAATCGGTGCCCGCCTGCTTCTTTGTCCGTGCGATAACTCGGGGTGCCTACAATAAGGGCGTGCTGGCCTGTATATTTATATATACATATTTTCACGATGGCGATATAAAAGGCGTGCATCAAATAATCGGAGTTTTTGCATATGTCGAGTATTTTCTCGGATAACGGCGCACGCAACTCATACCGAACCGAACGTTTTATATTCTCATTGGTTTTCGTTCTTGCAAAGTCTGTAGGAATGCAAGTTTCATCGAAGTTTTTAGGCAGCTTTTTTTGCCAATATTCCCGTTCTTCGAGAGACTCTTTATCATATACAAAAACCATCTATCATTCTCTCCCCGAAATTAGATTTTTGTCTATTATCGTTGCTACTGCCGAATCCGGCTTATGTCCGCTGTCGACTAAGGATGAGACATGGCCGTTACCGTTTTGATAACAGCCATGCCCTCCTATTATCGCTTCATCAACATTTCGAAGAATTATTAAAAATCAATTTCCGCCAGTTCCAACGTTGCCTTGCGCTTATGCTCTTCACCAGTCTCGCTCACACGGAGTTCAATAATTTTCGAGTCTGATTGTTGCACGATCTGGGACAATAGTATTTTAAAATGGCGGCTCATTTCTTCCACGGTTTCTTTCTTAAACAGCTTCGTGCAATATTCGATTGAAAATCCGTACTCGCCATCATTATCCATTGCGTAAAGCGTCAGATCTACTTTTGAAATATTGTGGCTTGTGCCATAAGGAACAAAAGATAATTCCTTCATTTCTACATGTTGACGAGTCAAGTTTTGCAAGACAAACATCGTGCTGAAAAGCGGGTTGCGGCCAGGATCCCTTGGAATATCCAGTTTTTCCACCAGTTCCTCGATCGGATAATGCTGGTTTTCAAACGCCTTTAACGTCCGCTCTTTTACTTCCCTCACAAAATCCGTAAACGGTTTGTCTTGTTCCGGATAATTTCGCATCGCCAACGTCCCGACAAACATTCCGATAAGCGGCTCTAAATCTGCATGCGGTCGGCCTGCAATTGGCGTGCCCACGACAATATCTTCTTGTCCCGTATACTTGGATAGCAGTATCGTATAGGCCGCCAGCAGCACCATATACATCGTTGCCCCGGTTTCTGCCGCAATTCTCTGCAGACCGTCGGCTAACAAGCGGTCGATTTCAAAATACAAAGCGTCTCCCTCAAAACTTTGCACCTCCGGACGCTCATAGTCCGCCGGCAAATCCAGCACCGGAATCTCGCCCGCAAACGTCTCCAGCCAAAATGCTTTCTGTTCGTTCATTGCTTCGCTTTGGGCTAAATTCTGCTGCCAAACGGCATAATCCTTGTACTGAATCCGCAGTTCCGGCAAGCTCTCCCCATCGTATAGACGGGTAAATTCCTGAACCAGCAAATTGGAGGATACACCGTCGGAAATAATATGATGCATGTCGAACAAGAGAACATAACGTTCCTCTGCCGCTTCAATAAGCCCTACGCGCAGCAGCGGTGCTTGTCCGAGGTCAAACGGACGCACGAATGCTTCCACCCGGCAGGCGATCTGTTCCTCTGCCATCGCTTCCGATAAGCTGTCCGCCTCCGGCAGACGTTCCATTTCCACTGTAAACGGAATTCGTTCATGCACTCGCTGTACCGGTTCTCCGGCGGCTATCTCAAATGAAGTTCGCAGCGATTCATGCCGTGCGATTAATTGACGGAACGCTCGCTCCAGACGTTTCGTATCGAGCGGCCCTTCCACCGTATATATTTCCGGCATATTGTAGCTGAGCGCAGCTCCTTCCAATTGATTCAGGACATACATCCGTTTCTGTGCTGAGGACAGCGGGTAATAGTCCCGTGTCTCCACCGGCTCGATCGCGGCGTACAACTGCTGCTCCATCCCGGCAACCGCCTGCGCCAATTCCTCCAGCGTCGAGGTTTGGAAGATCGTTCGCAGCGGCACATTCACGTTCAGTTCCTTGTGC
>NZ_JMDX01000215.1:0-9623 GCF_000935845.1 Paenibacillus sp. E194 | reverse complement strand
TTTAACGTTAACTTTTTAATTTGCTTCTCAACTTGTTCTACATTCGCTTGGTCGTCTACTTTTACGATGACATTGTTGTATGTACCTTGTTCTTCACTGCCGTCATTCATGTGCAGCTCCTGCATCAACATTTTGCCGGTTTCAAGAGATACGTACAGCCTCTTATCGTAGGCTACCTGATTCTCACTGACACCGGCTGGCTTCTTCAGCACAGCAGATACGCGAAGCGGGGAGCTCATATAGGTCTTGCTTTCTCCGTTCATCAGCATCGTCTTGAGACGAAGTTGACGTTGATACATCGCTGTAGGAATACGGTTTAGGTTGTTATACTGCTCCATCAAGGAGTCGTCGTACGGATTGTTCGACAATTGCTCCATCAGGTTATCCATCGTCTCTTGGTCAATAAGTCCGAGAGTGGCTCCATAGCTCAATACGACGGTACCATCAAGGTCTGAAGGAGATCCCTGCATAAACTTATTGTCAAATTCAGTTAACGAATTAAGATCTGTCGCAAATACCTCAATTCCAGTCCGACGATCATCCATCGTATTCATTTCCAAATAGCCGAATTGCTGGAATGGCGCAACTGCCTTGACATGGGGGATGTTGCGAATGACCTCAATTTTCTGGGCTGTAATCTTTCCGCGCTCAATACTCTCGTCATCCGCACCTTTTGCCTGCTGTCCGCTGTTTTTCCTTGATTTCCACCTTGGTTGACCCCTGTATTTGGTGTCACCGTAATCTCGTCCATTTTCAAGTACGTGTTCAACTGTTTCTCTGCAAACGTCTGTGCAGATTCCCCGACACTCATCGCAATAATAATAGCGGCACAACCAATTGATATTCCCGCTGCACATAATCCGGTTACGACCTTCCGTCTCTTCAACTGATCCCACGAAAGATGGAGGTAGTCTCGTACTCTCACTTCTGCTCACCTCCAACGGGTTGAAGCACTTTTGATTCTGGCACAGCTTCTGTCTTTGTCATCGGACTTACCTTCGTGCGCAATCCGTCTTCAATAAGCACGCCATCCTTCAAAGTAATAATGCGTTTTGTTTGTTCAGCCACTTCCATCTCGTGAGTAACGATGATGAAGGTCGTGTCAACGGATTCGTTCAAGTTTTTCAGGATTGCAATGATTTCTTCTTCTGTGCGAGTATCCAAATTACCGGTAGGCTCGTCCGCAAAAATAACGGATGGCTCGGTAATGAGAGAGCGCGCGATACTGACACGCTGCTGCTGTCCACCAGACAATTGGGAAGTGAACAGCTCAGCCTTGTCAGGAATACCGACCTGTTCAAGCAGACGCATTGCTTTTTGCTTTCGTTCCGACGGACGTACGCCTTGGAAAATAAGTGGGAGCTCTACATTTTCACGTACGGTTAAATTGGCTATGAGCTCATACGCTTGAAATATGAAACCAATATGCTTGCGTCGAAATTCAGCAAGTGAGTTCTCGTTCAGTTTCACAATGTCCTGATCTGCAATATAGATGCTTCCTTCAGTTGGCTTCATTAAGCCTGCCATTAAGTTAAGCAATGTTGACTTACCAGAACCTGAGCTGCCGAGCAGTGCAACCATTTCGCCGCGCTTTACTTCGAAATTGATGGAATGCAGTACTTGGGTGGTTTCGGGGCCGTTCTTAAATGAGTGGGATAGGCCTTCGACACGTAACATTCGGCTCCTCCTTTCTATCTAGTTCTTTGATTAAATATGTATCGATCCAGCGCATAACAGTGTTCCATACGATGATTATAAGGGAAAGTTTCTCTCTTGACTGCATTGTGACAATATTGTAAGGGGAAGAGAGAATGCTGTCACCTAAATCGATGAGATGTCGATTCGTTGTGATATGCGTAGCAGGCATGGTATGCTGTAAGAGCACGGATAAAAACAGCTTGTGCACAATGCAATACGGGAAGATAGGAACGAAGAATGAACATAAGCATACTGTGCAGCATGGAGGTGAGCATGCGGTGGCAAAAAAGATAAGGCTGGACAAACTATTAGGGCATATGGGCTGCGGCAGTCGCTCAGAGATTAAAAAATGGGCGAAGATTGGCCTAATTCAAGTCAATGGACGAGTAATTAAGGACAGCGGCTTGCAGGTGGATCCTGATGCAGATGAAGTGCTGCTGGATGGCGAACAGATTCGCTATCGTGAATTCGTATATATTATGTTGAATAAGCCGCAAGGCGTAATATCTGCTACGGAAGATATACGGGAACGGACGGTGATTGATCTGCTCCCCGAAGAGCTGCGGCACTTCGAGCCTTTCCCAGTAGGTCGGCTGGACAAAGATACAGAGGGCTTGCTGCTGCTTACAAATGACGGCAAGCTGGCGCATGAGTTGCTGTCTCCGAAGAAGCACGTCCCGAAGACCTATGTGGCTACCGTTAGAGGACGGGTTGACAGCAATGATGGAGAAGCATTTCAACAAGGAGTAGAGCTGGATGATGGATATGTGACGAAGCCAGCTCATCTTGTCATACGTGGCCATGAGGAGCAATCCGATGGAACCGTGCACTCCTTCATCGAACTGACGATTACGGAAGGGAAGTTTCATCAGGTGAAGCGAATGTTCGAGTCGGTCGGCAAGCAAGTCATCTATTTGAAGCGAATGCGAATGGGCGGACTGGAATTGGATCCGGCACTTAAGCTCGGTCAATGGAGAGAGTGTACGGAAGAAGAGCTGAACTTGCTTCAACGACAGCAGCAATAGTGACAATATCAACATTATCAACATCCTAACAATAGCAACAACTGGATAGGACTGCTTTACATTTACGCATATCATACTGTTCATACGATACAGAAGATAGAGATGAGAGGGAGAAAACAGTGATGGATTATCGCATCGTGGCTTTAGATATGGATGGAACTCTGCTTCATGACGATCATACGCTGTCCAGCGCGAATGCGGAGGCGATTCGCAAGGCTGCGGCACAAGGTATGGAGATTGTGCTGTGTACGGGAAGAAGTCCAATTAGTACGCTGCCTTATTTAGAGCAAATCGGACTGGAGGGTGTTGTCATTACCCATAATGGTGCAGCTACCATTGCTTCAGAAGGGCGCAGAGTGCTCCACCGCTTCGATATCCCGAGCGCTGGCTTGGAGCCTTATATTCAATATTGCCGTGAGAACGGAGTTCACTTCGATATCAATACAGCTTTCAATCTCTATGTGGACAAGCTGAACGAGTTGACTCCGGAGATGCTGGATCTATACCGTCAATTCCTGATTGAGCCGAAGCAGTTCCCAGGTTGGACGGGCTTGCCGGATGCTCCTGTGAAGCTGACGATGAGTGGGCATAAGGAAGAGATAGATCGAGTAGAACATGAATTGAATCAATGGACACATGAGCACAACTTTATTCGTTCAGGTGACTACTTTATCGATATTATGCACAAGGATGCAACGAAGGGAAATGCACTCAAGCAGCTTGCCGCTATGCGCGGCGTGCCTCGTGAGCAGGTATTGGCCATCGGCAACTATTATAATGATATGACGATGATTCAATTCGCTGGCTTGGGCGTGGCTATGGACAATTCTCCGCTTGAAGTAAAGGCTGCTGCACAAGAAGTCACACTGTCGAACAATGAGGATGGAGTGGCGGCAACTCTGCTTAAGTATTGTAAATAGCTGTACCCATACAATGATTCACTCATGAACCACTGTCCTTGCACAATCGAAGCTTCTCTCAGAAGCATTCTATTGTGCAAGATCAGTGGTCTTTTATTTGCATGATGCTTGTAAGGTAGTCTACTTTATTTGCGCAATCCTTTGGGATAATGGTTCTTTAACTGGCCGCCTGATGCTTTGCCGAATCCAATTGGCAATCCGTCTATTGCGACAAGTGTCCATCCCTTCAGATTCGCATTTTCTCCTTCTAGAAGCAGAGCTTCACCTCGCAAATAGGCTTCCGCGGCCGGATCTTCCACATCATATGAGATGGATTGAGTAGCTTCCTCTGAAGAACTGCAGAACATCGCGAGTGCATGGGCGGGCTCAATACGGTTCTTACGCACATGAGCAAGATGCAGACCAGCACGAGGGATGCGGAGCCCTTGGAGTGTCTCTCCACCTCGTAGTGCTTGAACAGCTGATTCATTGCCCTGCGGCAGCCAATAGAGTTCTTCCCCGAACAGCAAGGGCATTCCTTGCGGCAAGTGAATCCCAGGTAGGAATTCTTTCATCCAAGCCTCAAACTGTGTAAACGCCGTCTGCGCTTCGTTGGAGCGGGTTCCACCTCCCTTGCGGGCAGTCTTGCCGCGACGGCTAGTAGAGCTAGTGGAAGCAACTGATTCCGAGTCGCCCTCCTGTAGCTGCAACACGGCTACAAAATGTCCTTCTCCTTCAGAGAGATGAGGCCATATTCGCTCCATGTGGATCAACTTGAACTGGTCGTAATGCTGAAGCCATTTTTCAATGATCCCTTCATTTTCCTGATGGTTGAATGTGCAGGTGGAATAGGCAATCGTTCCGCCGGGCTTCAACATCGTTACTGCTGCCTGAATAATATCCCATTGCCGTGCCGCGCACATGGCAACATGCTCAGGAGACCACTCCTTGACAGCATCGTTATCTTTACGGAACATGCCTTCACCCGAGCATGGGGCATCGAGCATAATCCGATCGAAGGCTTGCGGGAACTTAGCGGCTAGAGCATGTGGATCGGATTGGGTGACGATCGTGTTGGGAATCCCCATTCGTTCGATATTTTCGGCTAATATTTTGGCGCGCTGTGGATGAATCTCATTGGAGATGAGGACACCTTCCCCTCGCATCCGTCCTGCAATGTGGGTAGATTTCCCCCCAGGAGCAGCGGCCAAATCCAAGATGAACTCGCCTGGCTGTGGATCAAGCAGGCTCACCGCAGACATTGCAGAGGGCTCCTGAATATAATAGAGGCCTACTGCATGATACGGGTGTTTGCCAGGGCGCGAGCTCTCTTCATAATAGTATCCTTCCTCGCACCAAGGCACGGGGCGCAGATGGAATAGCTTCTCTGAGCGCGAGCGAGCGTCAGGATGTGTCAGCCACTTCGCGGGATTGGCACGCAGTCCGAAGGTGCGCGGTTCTGTATAGCTCTGCAAAAATGCATCCCCATCCTTGGGGAGCATCTGCTTCATTTGTTCGATATAAGCTTGAGGCAATGGGAAAGTTGTTCTTTCTTGGGGCATGTTACAGCTCCTTTCCGAATGGGTATAAGTAATCAGCATTGTATAGTTTACCGGACTGCTGGGCTTCGATGCAACGATGAATCTTCAGGGAATTACCGCATGTGATCTCTATTCATATTGTGGTTCCCCATAGTGATAGGCGGTACAGGTTACAATAATGTAAGACACTTTTGCGAAACGTCGTAGTAGGCTTGTACGTATGGAGTATGTGGTAGGATTCGGGGTTGGAATGATCGACTCATGGATACAATTTGACTAGGGGAAGCTAGAGATACGCATCTACGAGAACAACAAGGTAAGACAGGAGAAAGGAGCGGATGAATGGTGAATGATGTCGTTGTTGAACTACAAAACGTCACGAAAAAGATAAAAGGAAAAACGATTATCGATGATTTGTCATTCAGTGTGCGTCGCGGTGAAGTATATGGATTCCTTGGCCCGAACGGAGCAGGGAAGACGACGACGATCCGGATGATGGTCGGCCTGATGTCGATGACTTCTGGAAATATTGTAATAGAGGGGCATAATATTCGAACCGATCGCGCTAAGGCGATGGCTCATGTTGGCGCGATAGTCGAAAACCCAGAGCTTTACAAATTTATGACCGGACGCAAAAATTTGCAGCACTTCGTACGTATGAGCGGGAAGCCGATTACGGAGGAGCGCATTAAGGAAATTGTGAAGCTGGTAGATTTGGAAAATGCGCTGGACAAGAAAGTTAAGACGTACTCCCTAGGGATGCGCCAAAGGCTGGGTGTTGCGCAGGCTCTGCTTCATAACCCATCCATTTTGATATTGGATGAGCCTACGAATGGTCTAGATCCAGCCGGTATACGTGAACTGCGTGATTATTTGCGCCATCTTGCGAAGAAGGAAAATATCTCGATCCTCGTATCCAGTCACTTATTGTCTGAGATTGAACTCATGTGTGATCGAGTGCTTATCATTCAGAACGGTAAGTTTGTCGGGGAGCGATCGCTTGATCCGAATGAAGAGGGCGAACAATCTCAAGCAATGGCAATTCGCTTCGTGGTCGACGATGCCGCGAAAGCGATGGAAGTGCTGGCATCTACAGCTTGGAAGGCAAGTGTAGAGGAAGACAGTGCCGTTAAAGTTGAACTGATGCATGACGAGGTTCCTACAGCGGTACAGAAGTTCGTTCAAGCGGGCGTTCTCATTTATGAGGTGCGCACAGTGGCGCCTACATTAGAAGAGA
The DNA here is from genome assembly GCF_000935845.1 of Paenibacillus sp. E194. Lineage (NCBI taxonomy): Bacteria > Bacillati > Bacillota > Bacilli > Caryophanales > Paenibacillaceae > Paenibacillus > Paenibacillus sp. E194. Next base: position 3,223 of record NZ_JMDX01000215.1, on the reverse strand, counting down.
CGTTCTTGTCCATGACGAAAGGGGGACGTATTGAATGAGATACTTCGTATCCCTTGTGCAAAATGAATGGATGAAGGCGAACAGCAAGCGCCAAGTGCCTTATTTTTACGCGTTTATCGCGGTTATTACGTTAATTGTAGCTGCTGCAATGCGATTCTTTATTTTCAAAAGTGATCCATATCCATATATGGCCTTTGTGAGTGACGTCAACTTCTTGTTCAGCTCTCTCATTGGCATCTTTATTATGGTCGTCGCTGCACAAATCGTTACTGACGAGTATCGAGATGGAACGATTAAGCAGTTGTTGATAAGACCGGCAAGCCGCACAACGGTGCTAACCTCTAAGATGGTTACCGTAGTACTCATCTTGTTGTCGGTGTATGTATTCACGGTCATTTGCAGTGTTGTGATCGGAATGATCTTCTTCAGCTTCATGTCAGCAGATGTTACACTGGCGTCCATATTGAAAGATATCGTATTCCGAATTCCAGATGTAATGTTCTATGCACTACTTGCGATGACAGCGGCTGTGCTGACACGCAGCTTGGGTCTGGCCATTACCGTGCCGATTGTGATTAAGTCTGTCGTTGGAGCGGGGATGATCTTCTTCTCTGGCAAGCCGTGGTACAAGTATTTAATTTTCCCGAATTTGAACTGGCAGCCGTATTTCAACGGTGGAGACAATCTTCCGTTTAAAGAAGCGAGCATTGGATTCAGTGTTACGATTTATGCTGTGTATATGATCGTGCTTCTCGGCTTGTCTCTCATTATTTTCAACAAAAGAGACGTTCAATAGCGCTGGAATAACGAACAACGCCTTCCCTTGCACGTAGATGCAGGAGAAGGCGTTGTTATTATTAGGACATGTTGCCCGAGGCTTTCTGGATATGGAGATAATTTGTGACTAGATTTTTGCCATGAGTTTTGGAATAGTACATCGCCTGATCCGCTTCTCGTACAATATCATCTGAATTCATATATTTGCGCAGCGTACTATGACCGATGCTAAGGGTTACCGTTGTCTCCTGTTCTACGCGATGCCGGATCTGCTCAGCGATTTTCTCGGTATGGGCATTGCGATGCGTAATCAGCGCCACTAATTCCTCGCCTCCGAATCGACCAGGTACGCCGTATTCCTCCACCTCTTCTCGAATAATCAGAGACACTTGCTTCAAGATTTCGTCAGCTTGATCATGGCCATATGTATCGTTGACTTTCTTGAAATTGTCGATATCGCAAAAAATAAATGAAATTTTGTACTCGTTGCGGATATATTGCTGCATCACTTTCATAATGTGTCTTCGATTGAATAGACCTGTCAATCCATCCGTAATGGAAGTACGATAAGTCATATGAAGCAGTTCGACCACGCGCTCGAACAAGATGAAGAACAATAGGGTGTAATAGGCGAGTGGGAGTAGCCGTTCCAACAGGAACAGCTGATTGTTATTGTATGCAAACAGCAAGGTATTCGTAGATGTAAGCAAAATCGTGGCAAAGTAAGCTGCTAAGCTGCATATATAAGTGATACGCTGTCCGATTCTGGGTGCTACCCACACATAACAAAACAGCGTTGCGAACATAAGATATAGAAGCAGCGGCCATGCGTTAGCGATGGTAGGTGTGATGTTCGTGTCAAAAGGAATAGACAGCATCGTCGCAATTGGGATGACCAGCAGCATTGCTGAGAAGCGAACCCGATATCCGCGAGTAGGCCTCTTGTAAAGCCGGTATATCGCCATGTTCATGAGAACAAAGGAAAACGCTTGCAAGGTTGCGCCACCAACAAACCAGTTATAAATATTAGGGTTCCAATCCAGCAATGGTAGACGAACCACATCAGTCAGACGTTCTACCGCCATAAGGAATAAGGAGATAACGAGCAAAATATATGCTGGGGATCGCTGACGGATATAAAGACGAATCGCCATCAGAATCATAATAAATGTAATGTAAAGGATACAGGAAGATACTGATCCAATCACATTGTTCACTTCAGAAAGGGAATTAGCCGAATGAGTCATGAATGACAGCTCCATTGGGAAGGTTCTTTACTGAAACATATGTTCTAATATATCATAAAGGTTGAATGGCGAAAAGCGCGAACAAGAAGGAGGCGCTCGCATGAATATTTTGCAAGCATTGTTTTTTCCGCCTGAACAGCCTGGAGGGGTATCCTCCATGATCCCATATATACTTGACCGATTTCAGTCGCCCCACTGGGAGATGGAGATCTTTTCGCTGCCTAAGCGAATAAGGGGCAAAGGGCAGGAAGAAGTCTATTTTCATACTTTCGATTGGAAGCAGTACGGGGATAGTTCGATTGTGCAGAAATATGTTCAAACGTATCGCGACTATGTCTGGTGGTCGAAGCTGCGACTTACGAATCACTACGATCTGATACATGCCCATCATCCCATTGCAGGACTTGTGATGAAGCAGCTGTACCCGGATACACCTGTAATTATGACCGTTCATTCTAGCTTTGAACAAGAGCTTATCCTAAATGGAAAGATTGAACCCAATGGATCGGAGCATCAATTTCTAACATCCTTATACCGTGAGTTAGAGTCTCAAGTGGATGAGATGATGACGGTGTCCGAATCTTTCCGGACGTATCTGAAGGCTTATGTTCATGATGCGGATCGAATAGAGGTTCTACCGAATGGATTTGATGAGAAACGATTCAAGCCGATCGCCCATGATAATGCAGTACCTCAACTCATTACGATGTGCCGCTTAGTTCCTGCCAAAGGGCTCGATGTACTGCTGCAGGCATGTGCGGAGCTAAAGCGGCGGGGTCATGCCTATGTTCTTCATATTATCGGCGATGGGCCGATTCGAGAGGATCTGGAGCAGCTCGCACAGGAGCTGTCTATATATGATGAGACGATATTTTACGGCTATATGCTTCATCCCGAGGAGTTTATGCCGTTCTTCGATATTTTCGTATTACCGTCGCGGGCAGAAGCATTCGGTTCCGTATTCGCTGAGGCGGCGCTATGCTGGCTTTCTCTTATTGGAACCAATGTTGGCGGGATAGCAGAGCAGATTGAAGACGGGGTGAATGGACTGCTTGTACCGCCTGATGATCCGACTGCGCTCTGTAATGCGCTGGAAAGAGCAATGATGGATGGCTCATTCCGCTATGAACTTGCGCGGGCTGCGTGGGCAAAGGCGAAGCAAACCTATTCGCTAACACGTATCGTGAATGAATTGAAGC
>NZ_JMDX01000214.1:0-9828 GCF_000935845.1 Paenibacillus sp. E194 | reverse complement strand
GTGCCACCTGTACTTAGGCTTTACGATTGCATCAGCTCCTATTGGTGCTTGGTTCGCCGTGACTGGGAAGTTTGCCGTAACGCCGTTTATATTGGGCACAATCGTCATGCTGTGGATTGCGGGATTCGATATCATCTATGCGACGCAGGATATTGAGTTCGACCGCAAGACCGGATTATGGTCGGTGCCGAGCATCTTCGGCTACGAAGATTCGCTCTTCATCGCGCGTTCATTGCATACGATCATGGTTGTGCTGCTGCTCGTACTGTTCGTCATTCGGGGTCTAGGCACCGTTTATTTAATCGGCATCGGAATCGCGGTCATATTGCTGATGCTGGAGCATAACATCATCAAACCATCGAGCCGCGAACGGATGAATGTCGCATCGTATAACTTGAATCAAGTCATCAGCATGACCATTCTGTTCTGTACGATGGCGGACTTTTTCTTGAAATAGGAATTAGAATAAAAACAGGAGTTTTGTCTCAATGACATCGCTCCTGTTTTTATTTATTGAGTTTGATCATATTCGGCACACGTTTGTTATAATAGTTGCAATGCATAGTAAATATTTGGAACATGCGGACATCGAGATAATATGAGCAGTTACGAACACGTTTCTTGTAAAAGGGGGCGTTAGAAAATGAAGATGAAAGAAATCGCACTCTCCGTTATTATCTATGCTTTTCTAGGGTATTTATGGGTCCTTTTATCGGAGCGAATGGTCAGCATTGCAAATGCAATGGGCAATATGCTCATTGGTGGTTTGCTCCTATCTGTTGGGACGTTGTTATTCTTCGCTATTGTTAATCGAATTGCACCTTTCCACAATTATAAGCTCACCCACCCTACGAGATTAGTCGGTGCTGCTTCTTTTCTAACCGTCGTGTTAAGTATTTTATTTGTATAGATATTCTGCTCCCACCACACCTAAGGGTTGATAGTGCATGTAATATGCAGCGTACCTCATAAACCATTTCCCATCTTATGGGTATTTCCTAACATGCTCCTAATTAAAGGGGGATTCAACTGTGGATGGACTTATTATTACCTCGGCTTTTATCATACTTTTACTACTTGTAATGCAACTTATTCGATTCCGTGGAATAAATGGATCGAACGTAACTATGTCGCTTTTCGGGATAATTGTGATTGTTGCGCGCCCTAGTTTTAGAGTGGAGTATCCTGTTCTTTTTTATATCTTGTGTACCTCGTATGTGGTTATTGGGGTGGTTATGTTTTTTGTTTTTCTTCGTGGTAAAAGGGATAGGTAGAGTCATGTCAGGTATAGGCAGGAAGCTACGTGATTTCCAAATCCAGCGTAAGTAAAGGCAGTGTCACTCTAATTTGAAAAAACGGACATTAGCTATTAAAAAACCCGCCCCTTTATCTTAAGAGGCAGGTTTGCTGATTTTTTGATGGTTGGAATAATCGGCAGGCAACTCTTTATGAAGAACTGAGCTGCTTACTTTACACCTTTCATGTAGCTCTGAATCTTAGGTGACAGCAAATAAAGCACCAGACTCAGTACGAGGGCCACCCCACCAATAACTCCGAAGTACAACATCTCAGTCTCGGGCGTATAGAACTTCACAATCTGTGCGTTAATGGCTTGAGCAGCGGCGTTGGACAGGAACCATAGGCTCATGGTCTGAGCCGAGAAGGCCGCAGGCGCTAGCTTCGTGGTAGCCGAGAGGCCAACCGGCGATAAGCACAACTCTCCGAGTACAACGACGAAGTAGCTGAGGACGAGCCACAATGGGTTAACGAGCGAACCAGCACCGCCAAAGTAAGCCGGCAGCAAAATAATCAAAAAGGACAAACCAGCAAACAGCAAGCCCAGAGAGAACTTCTGCGGTACAGTCGGTTGGCGATTGCCCAGTTTAACCCACAGCCACGCAAATACGGGTGCGAATAGGATGATGAATAGTGGATTCAACGATTGAAACCAAGCCGGTGAAAGATGAATACCCGCGAAGTCCAATTGGGTACGCTTGTCCGCATAGTTAGCCAGAATCGTAGATCCTTGCTCCTGAATGGCCCAGAACATAATCGCAGCAATAAACAAAGGAATGTACGCAATAATGCGGGAACGCTCAACGGGCGTTGTTTTCGGACTGCGGTACATCACGACAAAATACAAGGTTGGAATCAGTATTCCCAACACGCCAACAAGCTTGATAAAGGTGTCAAACGTAAGTGCGCCCATTAGAATCGCAATCGTGATCAAGGCAGCGAGAACAACGATGCTTACAGCAATAATGGTAAATACCTTTTTCTTCTCGGCAGGAGACAGGGGGTTAACGACGACTGTACCGGCAATACCCAAATTTTTAGGACGAGTTACTACGAAAACAATTAGACCTAGCAACATCCCGACAGCGGCAAGACCGAAGCCAAGGTGGAAATTATTCATCCCAACGGTTCCTACAACCAGAGGAGCGAGAAAGCTTCCTAGGTTAATCCCCATATAAAAAATACTGAAGCCCGCATCTCTGCGGTTATCTTCTTCCTTATAAATATCCCCCACTAAACTGGATACATTGGGTTTCAACAGTCCTGTACCTAATACAATCAAGATCATGGATACAAAGAAAAGCGCGGTATTTCCCGGTATGGCCAGCACGATATGCCCGCACATAATCAAGACTCCGCCATAAAAAACCGCTTTCGACGTACCGAATATTCGGTCAGCCAACCAACCTCCAATGATTCCTGACATATATACGAGTGATCCATAAATGGACATGATGGCAAGCGCGATGTCTTCCGGTAACCCAAGTCCGCCCTGTGTCACCTCATAATACATAAAGAATACAAGGATAGCCCTCATCCCATAGTAGGAAAATCGCTCCCAGAACTCTGTGAAAAAGAGGGTGAAAAGGCCCTTAGGATGTCCAAAAAAACCTTGTTGTGGGACACTTTCTATTATCTTCTTCTTATCATAATTGGGCATAACAACTCTCCTTTGATGTCGATATCCTGCTGTAGCGAATTGTATAATAATGAGTGTAAATTAATTATAATACTTGTTGTGGTTTTACAGCAACCATCCACAGATAGTAATATAAGTAAAAATAAATATGCTTCTTCCAATATTACTATTCCACATGACTGAGGTATTCATCACTCTTTTTTTGATGCTGTTAATTGGGTGTTTTGGATGGTAACTGGGATACGCTTCAAAGCAGAGAGAAGCAAGTGTATGTAAGGGGGAATGGGATGAAGATACCTGGAGTATGGGAATCGGATACTCAGCAGAAATCGTTGAACAGGTGAGCAGGACGGTTAAGCACTCCATATTCTCAATGCTGAGGCCATTGGCTCCGAATTGTAGAGCCATATACAACAAGAAACCCGCCTCCTTAACTAAAGGGGCAGGTTTCTTGTTATTTCGTGCTGGAATCACCGGGAACTTCTTCGTGCTCCATTGCATATTCAAAATCATCGATATCGTAAATGGGAATCGGGATTTCGTTCGTAATCAGTCGATCCACATATTCGAACTGATCAGTAAGTAAGGGAGCCTGTTCACGTATAGCGGTAAGGATAAGTTCCGTTTCGACGGGGTCGAATGTCTCGCCATAGCGGGCGTTATCCATCGCATTGACGACAATGCAGGATACGTTGCCCTGCAAAATAAGCGGTGGACTGTGGCGCCAAGGGGCTGTCAGTGCACGTTCGATCTTCTTCTTGTTCAGCTCGCTCTCGAAGTAGGAGATGAGCTCCTCAATTTGCTGCTTGGCATATACGTCTTCCTCGGGGTCAGGCATGACCTGGTCACCTTCCAGACGCATTTCATACAGCTCGAGTATCGTCGTGTATGGAATTATATATTCGACTGGACGCGTCGGCACAGACAGTTGACCATAGACCGCCAGCATGACTGCTTCTATTACGAATTGGCGAGGCTTCATCGTCGTACCTCAACCTCCTTTATCTATGGTGTAAGTGACAGACAAGCAGCCTGTACATATTTATAATACCACCTTGCCCTAACGCACAAAAGAGTAAACGGTACAATTTGTAAACAATTGATACTAAAAAAATAGCCAAACCCTTATTTGAACAAGGATTCGGCCAATTAGCGTTTGTACAAAGAGGTAAACTTTTCAGCACCGAGAAGGTTGCAGGAACCCGAAGGTACGCTTTCGAAGCGAGTTTTGCTCTGCAAAACTTTTAGGGAGGAGCACAGTGAAGTCGAAACTACATGAGCACCTGAAATGTTTCCGTAGGAAACATACTTCGAAAGCATATGCTCTTCAAGGGTGAGTGCAAGATTCGACGTCGAATTACTCTTACTCCTCTGATATTGCTTCGTGATCAAAAGTTCACTAGTAAGTGCGGGCTTCGAAATAATGCCACAATGCCTTCAAATCCCGGTGGGCAGGATAAGAAGACAGCTGCTCCGTTATATTCCAAGCCTCCTTCATGAACTCATGACTCATTTGGAGCGCTTCATCCAATGTGCCACTGCGATGAATAAGCGCAATGGCTTCATCGAATGCATCATCTGGAGAATCTGCCTTCAACTCATGTATCTTCGCTGCGATCGATGCGTCACGCATGGCCAGAATGACCGGCAGCGTTGCATGTCCGTTCCGCAGATCGACCCCGGCAGGCTTGCCGAGTGATTCCGAAGATTGGGTGAAGTCTAGAATGTCATCCCGTACTTGGAATGCCATCCCTAGCTGATCGCCGAATGCGTACAACTGATCGATTACGTGTTCATCAGCGCCTGCTGCCTTCGCACCTAGCTGCAGGCAAGTTGCCATCAAGAGCGCCGTCTTGTTGCGCGTCTTCTCCCAATACGCATCAAGCGACAGGTCGAAATTGTATTTCAACTCCATCTGCTGATATTCACCCAGACACAGCTGCGTCGTTGTAATCGACGCCAGATCATGTGCGTAAGGCTCATGATCCTTGCCGCTAGCTGTTAGCAGTTCGATGACACGGCACATAATGTAGTTGCCAATGTGAACCGCGTCATAGATGCCTGTCTTGCAGTGCAGCGCTGGCTGGCCTCGGCGCGTATCAGACTGATCCAGGATGTCGTCGTGAATAAGTGACGCTACATGAATAAGCTCGGCAGCAGAGGCTAGTCGGTAGACATCTTCGGATTCCACGTCTGTGCCGAAGCGGCTGCCTACGATTGTCATCATAGGTCTAAGACGCTTGCCTCCTGCACGGATGAGATCCAACACGCTCTTCGCGACAATGGATCGGGAGGGGACATCCGGATCATGCAGAATAACGCGTTCTAAATCCCGATTAATTCGCCGTAGGGAGATGTTCAGCTGATCGCTCAGCGTACCGTTAAATGATGCCATAGGAAGCCACCTGCTTATAATGAGTGGACACGAAACGGCCCATTCGTTGATGCAGCATCATATCCGAGACAGCGCCCTCGACACGGCGAATCTGGATGCGCTTGTTCGTCGTTGCCAGGTCTACAATGAGCTGTGTCATTCCGTGGCGGACGGCGAATTGATAGTACAGGCTGAGCAGGAAGTCACCGTCCAGTACAGCCTTGCCTGCGAGCTGTTCATCCTGCGGGACATGTTGATGTGTACGAAGTGCTTGACGAAGCAGCCAGTAGCAGCCGAGCAGCACTTGGCGTTCCTGCTGCTGCATGTCGTACGCATTCAGCATGCGAGCCATGTCGAGCAGCAGATGTTCATCTGTTCCAGCCGCCAATTGAATGCCGGTGATCGACGGGAGATGCTGTGCCAGAAGGTCACTTGTTTGATTCAATAGTTGCCGATTCATGGGAACCCCCCGCTTCCCTCAGAAATAAGGAAAGTAATGTGACACGAAGTACACATTACTTTTCCAGTACACCATACCATCTATTCTTGTTGAGCAATTAGTCCGTATACAGGTACCAGCGCTTTACGAACGGAATCTTCTTCCAAATGCGCTTCAGGCGTGGATACAGGTAGTAGTCCAGACCGAACGTGCTACCGGAACCGCCGATAAGCGCGATGCCGCCGAAGAAGTACCAGAACATTTCATAAGGAGCCATACCGGACGTGTAAATCATGACGCCCATCGCAACAGTTCCGATCGATGCGATCGCTGTGAACAAGCCCAAGATCAACATAATACCGAAGATAACCTCAGCTGCAACCATGCAGCCTTGGAAGATGTAAGCCATTGCTGTATAGCCGCCATCGTTTGTATAGAACATCAAATCCATCGACCAATCGACAATGCCCTTAACGAAATCAGGCACCGGAATCGCCTTGATAGCCGTACTTGCACCTTCAACAGCGGATGCTGCTGTCTGTGCGTCAACCGTTGTATGAACTGCATCAACCGCTTGAGAAGCTGCAGTCACACCATCCATCGCCTTAGGCGGGATGAGGAACATCTGCGAAGGATCCTTCAGCAATTTCGAGGCCTTCTCCCAACCTTGGGACAACCACATGAAACCGATATAGATCCGAAGCGGAACAAGCCAGAAATTCGGGGAACGCTTAGCAAAATGTCCACCGACGAAGCTGCGGCGATTCTTCACATGGAAGAATTCGTGCATCATGTAAGACCAGATCTTATGGAAGCCAAGTACTTGCAAGAAGTACACAATATTAATCATATGCTTGAAGAACATGGCCATGAAGCCAGTGAAGTGGAACATTTTCTTCGGCGTACCGACTGCGGCTACCCCGTAACGTCCACCGATACAAACCATCGTGCCGTGGAAGGTTGGCTTATACGACTTATGCGTGCCATTCTTCAAGTCAGCCACGATATTATGTGCGATAAGTCCAGCAGAGTGCTCGGCGTTCTCAACCATTTGCGGGACAGGACGCTCTTCACCTTCTGGAATATAGAAGATGTTGTCGCCGACAACATACACATTTTTATGATCAACGGACTGCAATTTGTCATTTGTCAAAATGCGCTTGCGTCCTTGCTGCTGTACATCAAGGTTGCCTACAAGATCGGAACCTTCGACACCGGCAGTCCAGACGACCGTGCTAGATTTAATTTCATTATCGCCAAGGATAACGGAATTCGGCGTAACGCCGGAAATCTTTGCACCTGTTATGATTTCAACCTTCATTTTGCGGAGATACTTATCCGCCTTATCAATCAGCTTTTGTGGCAGGATTGGCAAGATTTTCGGTGCCATATCTGCTACAACGAGGCGAACCTCAGACTCGTCCACATGGAACTCATGGCATAGCTCTTCACGATATTCAGCCAATTCGCCGACCAATTCGACACCAGTGAAGCCGGCGCCGACGACGACGAATGTGAGCATTTGCTTGCGCAGCTCTGGATCTGTAATCTTCGTCCCGTCCATGAACATTTGACGAATTTGTTGCTTCAGTTTAACTGCATCCTCGAACGACCAGAGGGAGAAGGAGTTCTCTTCTGCCCCCTCGATACCGAAGAAGGATGGCTTACAACCTGTACCAATAACAAGATGGTCGTAATTGTAGGATTTCTTTCTGCCTTGCAGCTTCTGTCCGTTGAAATCAATGTTCTCGATCTCATCCAGCACAACGTCTACTTTTAGACCTGCAAAGATTTGCTTCAGGTCCATTTTGATTGCTTCTTCTTCGACGCGGCATGCTGCAACCTCGTGCAGCTCCGTCATCATCGTATGGAAAGGTTTACGGTCGATGAGCGTAATGCGAATGTCTTTGTCTTTCTTCAGACGCTTCGCCAGCTTTTTCGCTGTCAGTACGCCACCATAACCGCCGCCCAATACAACGATCTCTTTCATGGTTTCACCCCGTTGTAATGCTTATTTGTCAATATTTAAAAATTGAACTATCTAATGCGAACAAGGGAGCTCCGCGAATAAAAAAGCGATATATGGCTCTCAAGCATTCATACGCTGCTTGTGCCCATTTTGCTTTCCTACTGCGGAGCTTCCGTGTTATCTCTATGTGATCAAGGAAGGAGTAGACTTATCTTACTTCGCGTTAGCCAGTGCTTCTTGAGCAAGTTTCACGAAGCTGCCAACGTGGATAGATACGCCGGATACAGCGTCTGTTTTACCTTCGTTGTTTACAGCGATCGCAGCTGGATCTTGCTTAGCGATAAGTTCTTGCTCCATTTTTTCAGCTTGCTCGTGCCATTCGGAAGAAGCACCGCCAGCTTTCATACCGTATTTGCCGTCTTGAGATTGCTTTTTCTTGGAATCTCCGCCGTCTTTATGAACGCCATCCCAGTTTACAGCTGTGATCTTGCCGTCTTTAACTGTGATGTCCATTGTTTCTTTCCAACCGGATTTCTCATCGAACTCAGGAGATTCTGCATGGTAGTCGCCGTCTTTCAATGTTACTTGAGCAGCGTCTTTATTCGCTTCTGTTGATGTGTTTGTTTCAGGTTGTTTTGCAGCTTCCTCTTTCTTATCTCCACAACCAGCCAACATACCTACTACTAATACCGCAGATAGTAACAGTACAAGTTTCTTTTTCATAAAGAGTCCCCACCTTTTCTTTAGTTCAAAATTACTTTGTGAAAATTATAACTAACTGATTTACAATGTTATTTTAACATTAACTACCTCTATTGAATGTGATATATGTCACACTTAAAGGGTAAATTTTTAACTAAACCAAACTTTTTCCACGACGGTTTATTAGCTGCGCATTGACGATGCAGCTATGTATGACAATATATTCCCTCCATATCGCTCACAATATACGAGAGATGCGACGGTAACGTTCATCCATCCATGTTAAATAATTGCTTCCACTTAATATAAAGGATAATTGCATTGCATTTCAGTGATATTTTTCTATTGGCATGTTAGGTATGCATATGGTAAAGTTATGGCTTGCGCCTAGGCGCCGCGGTTCGTAACCATCCCGCGTAATCAAAACTAGGGAGGAAGTTTATTATATGTTCAACTTTACTTGGGGCATTCTGTTCGTGCTTGCGAACTTTGCCTTCTTCTTGATTTGTTACCGGGCATTTGGCAAGTCGGGACTATATGCTTGGATTGGTGTAATGACGGTTATCGCCAATATCCAAGTTGGGAAGACGATTGAAATGTTCGGCATCGTCATGACGCTCGGCAACACGGCGAATGCAACGCTGTTCTTGACGACGGATCTGTTGAATGAGAAGTTCGGGCGTAAGGAAGCGAAGCGTGCAGTGTGGTTCGGATTCTTCACGTTGATTATGACGACGATCATTATGCAGATGGCTCTTCGCTTTACGCCAGAGGCATCTGATATGGCGCGTACGGCACAAGCATCGCTGTCGAATATTTTTGATTTGATGCCTCGCCTTGTCGTAGCAAGCTTGACTGCGTATTTCGTCAGTCAGTTCCTAGATGTGAAGCTCTTCAGTTGGGCGAAGGGGAGATACCCGAAGGCAGGCCAACTGTGGATTCGAAGCAATGGTAGTACAGGAATTAGCCAAATGGCGGATTCGCTCGTATTTTGTACGATTGCGTTTGCCGGCATCGTCCCTTGGGATGTATGGTTCCAAATCTTTATTACCACTTATGTGATTAAGCTCATCATCTCGGTGTTGTCGACACCGATTCTATATTGGGCAAGAAGCTTCCCTGTTCGTGATGATGTGGAAGGACAGCAAGCGAAGTAGGGAGCGCACATTGGTTGACTTAGTAAAGCGGCTAGCTTCATTATAAAAGTAAGACCCCGATACCGATATGGTGTTGGGGTCTTTTGTATATGTACTCTCGTATAGTCACCATTGTCTAAGAGCATTGGCTAGAACCAGTCCGTCAATCCAATCATCGTAATAAGGCCAAGAATGAAGGAGACGGTGGCCGACCGCTGATGTCCGTCTCCATGACTTTCAGGAATTAGTTCTTTATACACAATGAACATCATT
>NZ_JMDX01000213.1:0-9882 GCF_000935845.1 Paenibacillus sp. E194 | reverse complement strand
GTATCTTCATCCGAGCTTCGTAAGGGTGATATCGTAGTCGTTCGTGAAGGAGAGACGATTCCTGGTGATGGCGAGGTCATCTCTGGATTGGCCTCTGTGGATGAATCAGCGATTACAGGGGAGTCTGCACCAGTATTGAAAGAAGCAGGCGGGGATTTCTGCTCGGTAACTGCTGGAACGAAGGTAATTAGTGATGAGATTCGTATTCGAATTACAAGCGATCCGGGAGAATCGTTCTTGGATCGAATGATTTCATTAGTTGAAGGCGCGCAGCGCAAGAAGACTCCGAATGAGCTTGCTTTGCATACTGTACTTGTCAGCTTAACGCTTATCTTCTTGGTTGTCGTTGTGACCCTGCCTGTATTCAGTCATTATTTGCAGGTCGAATTGAATGCGGCAGTGCTAATTGCCCTGCTGGTCTGCTTGATCCCTACTACGATTGGTGGCTTACTGTCCGCGATCGGTATTGCAGGTATGGACCGCGTAACTCGGTTTAATGTCATTGCAACATCAGGTAAGGCGGTTGAAGCCTGCGGGGATATTCATACGATTATTCTAGATAAGACGGGAACCATTACGTTCGGGAATCGCTTGGCCCATGAACTCATTCCGGTGCAAGGAACGAATGTAAACACTTTGTCTCAATGGGCAGCTGTTGCCTCTCATCATGATGAGACACCTGAAGGTCGCTCTGTCGTGGATTGGGTATCCAAGGCAGGAATCAAGTATGATGCTGAGCTTGCTATACAAGGAGAATTCATCCCTTTCAAAGCGGAAACACGCATGAGCGGTGTTGACCTGAAGGATGGACGCAGCGTGCGCAAAGGGGCTGTCGATGCGGTGAAACGCTGGGTTATCGCTCAGGGAGGTACCATTCCGCAGGATTTGGATGCCAATTCAGATGCGATTGCTTCTGCAGGCGGTACGCCGCTAGCAGTGGCCGTCGGACGTAATATTTACGGGCTTATCTACTTGAAGGATACGGTGAAGCCAGGCATGCGGGAACGGTTCGAGCAGCTTCGTCGCATGGGCATTCGCACCGTCATGTGTACAGGGGATAATCCGCTGACGGCAGCAACGATTGCTCGGGAAGCGGGGGTAGATGACTTCATCGCGGAGAGCAAGCCGGAAGATAAGCTGGCTCTGATTCGCAAAGAGCAGGCGGAAGGTAAGCTGGTAGCAATGACTGGAGACGGTACGAATGATGCACCGGCACTGGCGCAGGCGGATGTCGGCATCGCGATGAACAGCGGTACGGCAGCAGCGAAGGAAGCGGCGAACATGGTCGATCTCGATTCTGATCCGACGAAGGTCATTGAGGTGGTATCGATCGGCAAGCAGCTTCTCATGACGCGTGGCGCATTGACGACATTCAGTATTGCGAACGATGTGGCGAAATACTTTGCCATCATTCCAGCGATGTTCATGATTGCCATTCCGCAGATGTCAGCCCTGAATATTATGGGCTTGCATTCGCCCGTATCGGCCATTTTGTCGGCGCTTATCTTTAATGCCATCATCATTCCGTTATTAATTCCGTTGGCGGTCAAAGGCGTGGCGTATAAGCCGATGTCTTCGGCTAAGCTGCTGCAGCGCAACTTGTTCGTATACGGCTTGGGCGGATTAGTAGCTCCGTTCATCGGCATTAAGCTGATCGATCTAATTGTGGGCATTTTAGTGTAACCTTGCAACAATTGTAACTGCAATAGCCGAATAACAGCCTTAACTGTAATAGCTGAATAGCTGTCCCCAATTGTAATTAGCGGCAACAGCAACTAAGGCAATAAAAGCAATAAAACAGGAATATCTATAAGAAATTGAAAACTGAAATAAGGCCAATGGTTGGTACGTAGATAGAGAAGATTGTTGAAATAATCATACCGGGTTCAAGTAAGGAAGAAGAGAGGATGAACGAACATGACAGAGCGTATGAATATTGGTGGAGCAATGGTGCGGACGACAATCGGCTTGCTGCTGCTGTGCGGCCTTGCTTATCCATTTGCGATGACGGGGCTTGCACAGGCGGTAATGCCGAATCAAGCGAACGGCAGCATGGTATACAATAAGGAGGGGCAGTTGGTAGGCTCGAAGTTGATCGGACAGACTTTTACAGAGCCGCAATATTTCCATGGACGAGTATCTAGCATCGGGAACGATGCTGCTGGCTCTGGTTCGCCGAACTACGCTCCTTCGAATCCAGCGCTTAAAGAGAGAGTTGAGAAGTCAGTTGAGGAATGGGGCAAGGAGAATCCAGGTGCGGATGTGAAGCTGATTCCACAGGATTTGCTGACCAACTCTGCCTCGGGACTGGATCCGCACATTACACCGGAGGCGGCACGTGTACAGCTGCCTCGTGTAGCGAAGGCTAGCGGAATATCAAAGGAACGACTTGAACAGTTGATTACGAAATATACGGAAGGTAGAGACTTGGGAGTATTCGGTCAACAGCGCGTCAATGTATTGTTGCTGAACCTGGAAGTACAGCACGAAATGAAAGGTTAGGTGTCGGCTGTGAATGAAGGGGATGAGTATCGTAGGCAATCACCAGAAATGATATTGCGAATGCTGGAGCAGATGAAGCGGGGAAGGCTGCGGATTCTTATGGCTGTTGCCAGTGGGGCGGGCAAGACGACACAGCTGCTGCTGGAAGGGGTGAATTGTACCAAGCAAGGGCTGGATGTGGTGTACGGCACAGTGCTGCCGACGCAGGAAATATGGAATGAGGCTGGGCTGCACGTTGGCATTAATTCTTCCCCCATTCAAGCCATTCCGATGATCGCATGGCAGAGGGATGGACAGGATCGTTACGACATCGATGTGGAGGCCATTACAGTTCGGATGCCGGATGTGGTGCTTATTGATGGACTTGCTCATCGTAATCGACCGGAAGCCTTACGTTCAACGAGGCTGGAAGATGTAAGAGAATTGTTGAAGCGGGGCATGAACGTAATTGCGACGATGAACGCTTACGAAGAGGAAAGTGTTCAAGCTGCGGCAAAGAAAATGACCGGCGTCGTCAGCGAATGGACGATACCAAGTGAGGCATTGAAGGAGGCAGACGAAGTCCGCCTCCTTGATGTGTCTGCAGAGTCTTTAATGGAGCGTAGAATGCAGGGGCAGTTCAGTCGAGCTAAGCATTCGCGGAAGCATCGAGCGGAAGAGCGAAGCCGTATAAGTATATTGCGCGAGCTCGCGCTCCGCACGATGGCGGAGCATGTCAACGGCTCACTTGAGCAGCATCGGAATGAGATGGGTCTTACAGGCCCTTCGGGAGCTTCCGAACGGATTCTTGTTCTTGCACAATACGGCTGGAATGGATCGATTCATATTCGAAGAGGGCAGCAAATTGCGAAGCGGCTTAACGGTGAACTGTATATTGTGACCTTTGTTCAGCCAGATATGGAATTGACGACGGAGCAGGCTGCATTCCGCCGCTCGCTGAAGAAGATGGCGATGAAGACGGAAGCGGTATGGGAAGAGATTCCTTCCCGAACGCGCCGCGATATGGCATCTGCATTGGCTGAATATGCGAAGATGCATGGGATAACTCGCTTCGTACTCGGCCATTCTCGTCAGACGCGGTGGCAGGAGCTGTTGAAAGGTTCGCTGATTGGAGCTCTGCTGAAACGTATCGAGATGACGGACTTGTTCCTCATTGCCGATCACTCAATTGCAGAGGGGGAGCGGATACTGCCTGCCCGCCTATCCGGCGGAGCTGAGGCTGAGACGCCATTTAAGCGGGTGACGGAACAGCGGGTTCAAGAGAAGGCAGCCGGACTAAAGCGAGGGAAGCTGAAAGTGATTATTGGTGCGGCACCCGGGGTAGGGAAAACCTATCATATGCTTCAGGAAGGCAACCGCTTGCGGGAGCAGGGCGTTGACGTCGTCATTGGCTTGCTGGAAACGCATGGCAGAGCGGAGACAGCCGCTCAAGTAGGAGGGCTTCCGGTTATTCCTCGCAAGCGCATTGCGTATAATGGCAAGATGCTGGAGGAGATGGATACGGAGGAGCTGCTCCGCATTCATGCAGAGGTTGTACTTGTCGATGAGCTGGCGCATACGAATGTGCCGGGAAGTATTCGAGCCAAGCGATATGAAGATGTCCTATGTTTGCTTGAGGCGGGGATATCCGTCGTGACGACGGTCAATGTCCAGCATATTGAAAGCTTGAATGATGCAGTAGAGCATGTAACAGGAGTGCGCGTGCGTGAGACAGTTCCGGATATCGTGCTTCGGCAGGCGCGGGAGATTCAATTGATTGATGTAACGCCGCAGACGATCCAGGAACGAATGCGCGCTGGGTTGATCTACAAGGCGGATAAGGTAGATCAAGCCTTATCGAATTTCTTCCGTACGCCGAATCTGATTGGCCTGCGGGAGCTTGCACTGCGCGAGGTTGCTGACGATGTGGATGAGCGATTGGAGTCATGGGAACGAAGAGCACTGTTCCGCGGGCCGTGGCGGAGGCAGGAAGTTATATTCGTATGTATCGACTCTGACGTGCGGCCCGAGAGATTGGTGCGCCATGGCTTCCGCATTGCCCATCGCTTGAAGGCGCCTATGCATGTGGTACATCTGCCTATTGCTTCATGGAGAAGAAGAGGAAAGACAGCAGATATAGAGAAGGAGATGGCCGCTGTGCGGGCATTGACCGAACGGCTTGGCGGTACGTACCAAGAATATGAGGCAGTTGCACGCAGAAGTTGGGCCAGTACGGCTGTGCAGGTAGCAGATCAACTGCGGGCAAGCCAAATCATCGTAGGGATGCCGAGTCGTGTACGCCGCTTGGGCAGGCTAGGAGCTATGAAGGCGTTGGTGCGTCATGCGAGGCATATGGATGTGCTAGTCCTCTCTGAATGGGAGGGCTAGCGAGTGCGATAATCTCCTAAACCTCCTATCTATCCTTCTATTTAGCTATTACAATTTCTTGCATATCAATGCCATGAATCATAGCCTTGTCGGGCTATGAATTTTTTGTTCACAAAATAGACACAAGGTTTTAAGTTACCTTTCAGCCTCTTTTCAGCTTGATTTAGAGTTGAATCGTTAACATGGGTATAGCGATTCATACAGACGTACTTAAGTTAACATGGGCGAGGTACGTCTTGGATGAAGTCTGGACAAGGGGGATACAGATGTTAGAAGTGAAGGACGTTAGTAAGCTGTACAGCGAGCGTCGTGGTGTCCAGCATATCGACTTCTCTATGGCGCGCGGCGAAGTTGTGGGCTTTCTTGGCCCTAACGGTGCGGGGAAGACGACGACGATGCGGATGATTACGGGATATTTGCATCCGACAAGCGGGAGCATCTCCATTGATGGCATTTCCATGGCAGACCATGGAGGTATGGCGAGAAGCAAGATTGGTTATTTGCCGGAAAGCCCGCCGCTGTACCCAGATATGACGGTGAAGTCGTATTTGGGTTTTGTGGCGGATATAAGAGGTGTATCGGTACGAGAACGTAGCGTGCGAATTAGTGAAATGGTAGACAGATTGGGCTTGCAAGGTAGAGAGAATCAGGCGATTCGTGGGTTGTCCAAGGGTTACAAGCAGCGGCTAGGACTTGCGCAGGCCATCATTCACAAGCCGGATCTGCTTGTGCTGGACGAGCCTACCTCAGGGCTAGACCCGAATCAGATCGTGGAAATACGCCAGCTCATTCGAGAGCTCGGGGAGCAGCATACGGTATTGCTTAGTACACATATTCTCCCGGAAGTGAACACGCTGTGCAACCGGGTCATTATTATTCATCAAGGGCAAATTGTGCTTGACGAGCTGCCTGAACAATTGGGAACCGCGCTTGGTCAAGAATCGAAGCTGCATCTCATTGTGAAGGGAACAGCTGCTGAGGTGGTTGAAGCGATAACGGTTATTCCCGAGATCGCCCACATCGAATCTGAAAGCAATGATCAAGAGGTTCATCTTCAGGTTACTGCGAAGGAGCAGGCGGATATAAGGGAAGCTCTTTTTTTCACTTTGGCTAATGCAGGGTATCCCCTGCTAGAGATGAAGCGGGAATCGACAAGTTTGGAGGATGTATTTACGAGATTGACGACAGAGGAGGAGTCTGGTGATGCGCAGATTTAGTGCGATATTTCGCAAAGAAATGCTCGCATATTTCACATCGCCGACATCTTATGCGGCTTTCTCGGTGTATGTGTTGATTTCAGGGATTATGTTTTATTTGAATTTTGTATTGTTCCAACCTAGTATCGTTGATTTCCGGCTTGTAACGGGCAATACCACATTTATGTATATTTTTATCATTCCCTTGTTGACGATGCGGCTGTTCGCAGATGAATTCCGCCACGGTACGGATGAGCTGCTGCTTACTTCGCCTGCCCGTCTGAGCGAGATTGTTCTTGGCAAATATGCTGCAGCATGTGTCTTGATGGTTGTGCTTGTCGGGTTTAGCTTGGTGTATCCATTCGTCATGTCGTTCTTCGGAACATTGGATATGCGTGTGCTGCTGACTTCTGTACTCGGATTGCTGCTGCTTACGATTGCAATGGCTTCTATTGGTTTATTTGCATCTGCACTGTCTGAGCATCAGATGGTAACCGCCATCGCTGCATTCGTGATCCTGCTCATGTTCTGGCTGCTGGATGCCATTCCTTCTTCTGCCGTCGGTGATTGGATTGCTCCCTTTTCGATGAACAATCGATTGCAGTCCTTTATGAAAGGGGTACTGAATGGGCCGGACGTACTCTTTTTCCTAACACTCGCGATTGTATTTGTCGTGCTGAGTATCCAAGTACTTGAAAGAAAACGGTGGAGGTAACGAATGATGAACAAGTGGCTGCGAAGAACGAATGCGGCTGTACGATCAGTCGCTGTCCTCGGAATTTTTTGTGTTGTTGACCTATTTTCTACAATCGATGACGGGGTGGCAGTGGGACTTCACGAAGAATAAGTCTTTCACGCTATCGGAACAAACGATTGCCGCTCTGTCTTCGGTCGAAGATAAGGTCAATGTAAAGCTGTTCTATACGCCGCAGGATGATCCTGTGCTAATTAGGGAAGTTGCTGACATGGCAGAACAGTATGCACTGCGAAATAAACATATTAAGGTCGAACAAATTGATTTAATGAAGGAACCCTCTCTAGCACAGCAATATGGCTTAGCGGGGAGCTCCCTTGTGTTCGAGCGCGGAACGAAGCGCAAGACGGTTGGACTGTATGAGATGTTCAGTGGTGGTGAGGACTATGGGGCTTATCGTTTTAGTGGCGAGGAAAAAATGACCCAAGCACTTAGAAGCCTAACATCTGAGCGCAAAGCAACAGCTTACGTATTGTCTGGCCATGAAGAGCTGCCGTTGTCGCAAGTAACTGCCCTCCGCTCCAGCTTGGAAGAGGACAATATCCAAGTCAAAGAGCTGAATTTATATCGGGAAGGTGCAGTCCCACAGGATGCGGACATGGTCATGATGCTAGGGGCCAACAAAGATATTACGGATAAGGAAGCGAAGCTCCTGCAACAGTATGTGGATGACAAGGGGAAGTTGTACATTGCGCTTGGCTTCAATCCGGACATGTCGAAATCTTGGAAGAACATTGACAGCTTGCTGAAGCATCTTGGTGTGACGAATAAGCATGCAGTCGCAGTCGAGCAGAAGAAGAGCACATTATATGATCCATTTACGATTGTGCCTGAATACGGAGAGCATGAACTAACATCCAAGCTGTCGCAGTATAATTTGCTTACTTTGCTGACATTGGGGCTGCCTCTAGAAGCTTCATCTACCGATAAGCTGTCAGTGGAGCCAATCTTGAAGACTTCTACAACTTCTTATGGGGAGACAGATATTCCAAGGCTAATGCAAGAGGGAAGCGAACGCGACGATAAGGATCTTGCTGGGCCATTAACGCTGGGCGTAGCCGTAACGACAACAGACGGGAAGCCAAAGGCCGTTATTATTGGAGGATCGAGTTATATCGAAGATCAGAATCTATATACGCAGGGTAATCGGGACTTCGCGCTGAATAGCATGAACTGGCTCCAGGGGAATCAAGAACAAGTGACGATCAGGCCACGGGAGAATGAAGCCTATCAAATTGCATACCTGACTCCTGGACAGGGCAAGGTAATTCTTTGGACGACTGTTATTGGCTTCCCGGTACTATTGCTTGGTATAGGGGCAGCATTATGGTGGAGAAGGAGACGGGCGTCATGAATAATATGAGACAGATGCGAAGGCTCATCCCAACCTTTCTACTATTGATTGTATTCATAGCCGGTTATGTGTACGCCTCTACACACGATTTCTTCCGCACCAAACAGGAGAATACGGAGGCCGTGCCGCTCATAACCATGCAAGCGCAGGATATTGATTCTATTATGATAGCGGGGGAAGGTTCCCGAGTATCGCTTCATAAGAAGGGCGAACAGTGGGAGATGTTAGAGCCGCGTCCGTATCCGCTCAATTCGTATCCGATTAATGACTGGATCTCTATAGTGACAAAGGCGAAGGCAGATTCAATCGTTGAGGGAGAGGCAGCGAACCTTGGGAAATATGGCTTGGATAAGCCAACTTGGGTTTTCCAGGCAACTGGTGCTAACGGGATAAGACATAATCTTAAGATTGGCAATGAAACGCCGATTTCAGGCACTTACTATGCAATGGTAGATGACAATAACAAGGTATATCAAGTCCCTGCTACTGAATGGTCGGGATTGAAACGGAGCGCGTATGATTTTGTGTTGAAGGAACCGATAACATTCCCAATTGAACGGGTGGAACAATTCAGTTGGAGCTATGCGGGGAAAACGTATAACCTAAGTTCAAATCATGATTCAGGATCCGTTCCAACGAATGTGAGTGAGGGAAACTCTTCAACAGGGAATTCGGATTCAAGCAAACAAATAGAGATGAATTGGCGGCTTCAGGACAAGTCTATTACGGAAGATAAAGCTAATGTGCTCATCAATCAATTCAGAGACTGGTCTACGACCGAACTACCGAAGCAGAAGAAGGAATTATTGGCAGGAT
Source organism: Paenibacillus sp. E194 (assembly GCF_000935845.1). Lineage (NCBI taxonomy): Bacteria > Bacillati > Bacillota > Bacilli > Caryophanales > Paenibacillaceae > Paenibacillus > Paenibacillus sp. E194. The sequence goes on along the minus strand of NZ_JMDX01000213.1, from coordinate 893 downwards.
TATCTCACGAGCCGGGTTGGAAGCTGGAACTCTCATTGAGGTCAGATGCCATCAATACTTCGGAGAAGAAGACATTTGAAGGATACATGATGGGAGAGAAGGTATGGATTATCCCTCAAGACGGGCAATGGGCATATGCTGTTCCGAAGGAGAAGCTTGATGAAGCAATCAAAGAATGGGGAAGTGTAGGAAATGGTTCGCCTACAGAAGGAAAATAGGGATCGCGCGTTCATGAAGATAAGTAGGAATGAATGAGGGGCGTCCAAAAAAATATGAACCAGTCTCTGATAGAAAAAATACAAAGACGCTTCCAGAACCACTGTATTGGTGGGGACGGAAGCGTCTTTTTAATGCAAATTCATTCAAAAGTAAATTAGGGGCACCCTCTGGTTCCATTGTGTAGGAGATATAAGAGAATTAGGTGAATCATCATAGAGATACCCAATCTGAGCTTTATGCTTGCAAATCCGGCCAGCGCAGCAGCAAGATAGATTGCGAGAATCCGCCGCCGAATCCATACAGTAAAGTGAGTGCTCCCGGTTTCAGACGGCCGTCTGCTAATCCTCCCGCTATCGCTAGCGGAATGCTGGCTGCAGATGTATTACCGTAATATTGGACACTAGTAAGTGTGCGCTCAAGCGGAATCCCACTTCGTTCACATATGGACTCTATCATCCGTAGATTCGCGCTGTGTGGCACGAAGATGTCAATTTGCTCTGTTGTGTAGCCAGTGTCTTGCAGCAACTGTTGGATCCCTACCGGAACTTGGCGGAGCGCCCACTTAAGGACTTCACGCCCATTTTGAACTAACGTGCTGTCAGGCTTCATCTCCACATCGCCAATCCGATCGGCGACAGCCTTACGATGCAAGATCCCGCCTAAATCTCCTGTCG
>NZ_JMDX01000212.1:0-9897 GCF_000935845.1 Paenibacillus sp. E194 | reverse complement strand
ATTTGCTTGCTGTTCATGCCAAGCTTGATGGCGTTCAACGTGAATGCACCGTTCGCCTCCTTTAATACGATCGAAGAGTTTTGGCTTCCCTTGGTGAGACATTCGCACATATGATATACACTGTTATTAACTTCATATCTTCCATCTCTTTTATTTGTTCAAGTGTTGTTGCGATGCTCTAGTTGAGGAGGAAGACATTTCAAGGGTTTATCAAAATGTTTCTAAGTTGTAAAATGTTGATATACAAACAACAGGAGAGATATGTGCATGGGAAGCAGTGAATGGATGTTAATCGCAGCTGTTACGATAGCCATTTTGCTCGGAGCCTCGATCTTGCTTGCGATTCAAGGAAAGAAGCCATCGAAGAAGAAGGGAAGATCACTGCAAAAGCGGGCAAAGCGAGGTACTACAAATAGAGCCTCAACACGTTGTCGTGGAGATGAAGCGATCTTATCAAGTAAGTTGGAGGACTTGACGGGTGCTGAGTTCGAGCGCCTGCTAGCCCTTTATTTCCGAGATCAAGGTTATGGGGTCACAGAGGTTGGAGTCGGCGGCAGCGACGGGGGCGTGGATCTTGTGATTACGGATCGACGGGGAGAGAAGACCGCTGTTCAGGCGAAATGTTATGCCAGTCACCATAAGGTTCCTGTGCAGACGGTTCGTGAACTTGTTGGTGCTAAGCGGAATCACGATTGTATTTTGTCCTTGTTGATTACGACATCAGATTTGACGGGGCCAGCGAAGAAGGAAGCGGAACAATTCAAAGTGGATTATTGGCATGGTGCACTCATCGAACACAAGCTGCGTTCATGGGGGAAGTGGAATCATGGAAAAAGGACATCGAAGAAAAGTAGTCGAGAAATGGAAGTAGCAAAAGCAGAGTTGAAGCAAGGTAGTAAGGAAAGCGCAGCATCCGCATCAATGACTTGTACTTGCGGCTCGCCAATGGTGAGAAGAAAAAGCAAGCAAGGACAAGCCTTCTGGGGATGCTCAACCTATCCGAAGTGCAGGCATACCCGATCAGTATGATGGTGCTCTAAGAACAAAAGCAGCTAACGCAAAGGTTGTCCGATCAAGAAGATTCGAGTGTAGGAAAATCTTTATGTCAGGATCAAGGAAACTTGCGGTTGTCGGATTTTCAATGGGTCCAATTGCTTCTCGTTGATGTCGAACTTGTCTTGCTTATGGTGAAGAATTGTGTTTTGTATGCTTCTACTCTTTTATCCGCGGAGTCGCGTATTCAGAAATTCTTCAGAACTCATTTAGATCTCATTCAGAACAATCCCCCTATGATCCCAAGACATGTTGGATATGATAATATCATCCAAGGATACGAGCGAAAGGGAGACGTCAAATGAGTGTGAACATGATTCGGGAAAAGCTGCTGTTCTTAAATACATTTTTTCGAACGCCCAAACAGATAGGGAGCATTACGCCAAGCTCACGATTTCTTGCGCAGCGGATGATGGATGCTGTGGACTGGCAAGAGGTGCAGCATGTTGCCGAATTAGGCGCAGGAACAGGGGCGATTACGAGATTTATCGCAACGGTTAAGCGGGATACGGCCAGAGTCATCTTGTTCGAGAAGGATCCATTGTTGCTTGAGCAATTGCAGGATAACTATCCTGAATACGCTGCTTATCCGGATGCCGGTGAATTAGGCAAGATATTGGGGGATGAGAGTAGGGGAAAGCTGGATTGTGTGCTGAGTGGGCTGCCATTCTTCAACTTCCCGCAGCAGTTGCGTGATCATCTGATCGAGGAAATTTTCGCATCGCTTAAGCCGGGAGGTTTATTCGTTGCCTTTCAATACTCTCAACAAATGAAGCCGCATTTGGCTCGCTATTTTGATATCGAGAATATTCATTTTGTGTTTCTGAATGTTCCACCAGCCTTCGTATATGTATGTCGGAAAGGGAGTAGTTTGCAGTAATTGGGTATTCATTCGGCCTTCGACTTCGATCCCTTTAGCAGATGAATATCATTTCTTTTCTTATTGGATTGTTCATACACTTCTCTTAAGCTGTATACTTGCTCTACAGAAAGGAGAGTAAGGAAAGGATGAGTCAACGGATATTAGTAACGGATGATGATGCGGACATACGAGATGTGCTTCGCATTTATTTGCACAATGAAGGTTTTAACGTGTTTGAGGCAGCAGATGGAGTTCAAGCATTGGATCTGATACAGCAAGAATCCATTGATCTTATAATTCTAGACGTAATGATGCCGAATATGGATGGTATGCAGGCATGCATGGCCATTCGCCAACATACGAAGGTGCCGATTATCATGCTCTCCGCCAAAGGAGAGAGTCTGGATAAGATCACAGGTCTTCATACAGGCGCGGATGATTATATCGCCAAGCCATTTCATCCGATGGAGCTTTTGGCTAGGGTAAAGGCTCAATTGCGCAGACAATCCTTCGCGGGACAGGAAGAACGCATCATGCAGGTGCCTCCGATTTCAGATGAATCGTTTATCGAAATAAAGGATTTATGCATATATCCGGAACGGCATCTCGTTATTGTCCGAGGGAAGGAAGTACTGCTCACCCCTACTGAATTCTCGATATTGGAGCGGCTGGCACGGCGGCGGGGGCATGTATTCAGCATTGATAAACTTATTGAATTGGTCTGGAAGGAAGACAAATTCATCACGGACAATACGGTGATGGTGCACATTCGCAATATTCGAGAAAAGATTGAAGAGAATCCTAGAGAGCCTCAATATATTAAGACCGTATGGGGAGTGGGGTATCGGATTGAATAGAAGGATATGGGCGATGCTGCATGGGAAGCATAACATCCGAGGACGTTTGTTCTGGTTTGCGCTTCTCAGCTTGTTTTGTACCTTTATTACAATGGCGCTCATGGATACGGTATCGTCCTATTTAATAGGCCACGGTGTCAGTCCATTAGTGTTTCTATTTCTATACCTTGCATACTTCTTTCTCTTCACGCGCGGTTTACTACGAGATTTAAAGAGATTAACAGAGGGGATCTTGTCTATTGCTGAGGGAGATCTGCAATCCCGTGTAACCTTGGATAGACAGGATGAACTCGGCATTATTGCAGATTCTATTAACCATATGGCGGAACAGTTGCAGCGCATGATTGAGAAGGAGCGTCTTACCGAGCAGATGAAGATGGAGCTTATTACGAATGTCTCGCATGATTTACGCACACCGCTGACGAGTCTGATTGGATACTTGAACTTGTTGCAGCAGGAGGGGGCAGCAAGCAAGGAAGAGCAGCTGCGCTACCTTCACAATGCATGCCGAAAGACCGAACAGCTTAGCCAGCTGATCAATGATTTATTCGAATATACAAGACTAGCTGACAATCGAGTGGAAATCGAGCGCTCTCGTCTTGATTTGAGCGGACTGTTGCGCCAATTGCTTGTTGAATTTGAACCGTTGGCAAGAGAGGCGTCGCTCACAATTCGGCTTGTCCATGCTTCCCAACGTGCGATAATGATAATAGCAGATGCAGAGCTGCTTGTTCGAGCCATGGATAACTTACTAATGAATGCGTACAAGTTCTCAGTGAGGCCCGGAGAAATTACGGTACGGCTCTGGGAGCAGAATTATACGGTATGGCTGGAAATAGAGAACTGGGGGCAGCCTATTACGAAGGAACAGGAGCAGCGATTGTTCGAGCGGTTCTATAAGGCGGAAGCCTCTCGTAACGATCAACACGATAGCCACGGGGCGGGTCTCGGCCTATCTATTGCCTATCATATTGCAAGACTGCATCGTGGCCAGCTCAGTATGACGCATGAGGAGGGGAAGTTCACGTTCCGTCTGGAGCTCCCGCTGGACGAGCAGTAACAATGGATAAGTCTGGCCCTCCCCTATACGATGGAGTCAATAGAATAGATCTAGTAGAAGAGTGCATTTCCAGTTCATTAGGGAATGTGCTTTTTTATGATGTGGAGGGGGAAGATGATCACCTAAGCAAGCAATCAACAATCATAGAAGCAATCAATTTGATGGATAAAATAACCATAATAGGATTGCATCGTCTTCACATTACAGGAATGATATGGTATCACTAGCATATGGATCGAGAGAGAATCACTCAGGAGGAAATTATGAATCTAGTACTGCATATGGTGAAGTCACTATGCTTCAGCTTTTTTGCATTGATCATGATAATGCTCATTGTTCTATTTCCACGCAAGCTGGACATTGGCATGGAAGGCTACAAGATGACAGCGAAGTATCATTTCAGCTGGTCGCAGTATGCCGAGAACATCACAGGATTTATACGCGGTATCTTTGTAGACAATACCTTAGGCGTAACTCGCTACGGGGAAGCTGCAGGTTCTGAGGTGCTGACCGTGATGGGGAATAGTCTAACTATTATTGTGATTGGCTTTCTATTAAGTTTTACATTGGGCTTGATGAAAGGGATTGCTGACTATAAGCTGTCCAAGTCGAAGTGGAATGTGATCGGGAACGGAACGACTTGGTTGTTTCAATCGGTGCCTGACTTCATGGTCGTGCTGCTCGTTCAATGGTTTGTTATTCGATACATGCCGTTTATTCATTTCTTTGAGCAAAAAGAATGGTATGCCTTCCTCATTCCATCTGTACTTGTATCCGTATATCCGGCTATGTATATTGCACGAATTACGAGCGCTGCAATTGCGGCGCAGGAGGGACAGATGTACATTCAGGTTGCCAAAGCGAAGGGAGTGGCGCAGCGAATGATTTTGTACAAGCACGTTGGCCGCAACAGTATGAGAACGATTTTGTCCCACCTGCCTTCCTTGTTCGGATACATCCTGTCTAATTTACTAATGGTCGAATACTTAATGAGTTATCCTGGTGCAGCCTACCGTTTGTTCCAAGCGATTGATTATGATACTAGCTTCGGATCGGGAGTGAATTATGAGCCGGGTGTCATTATCGGGATTGCTTGCTGTTTTACGATTATGGTGGTGCTAGTTCAGTGGATTGCCTTGCTGGTTAAGCGTTCCATTGCGCCGACATCGAGATAAAGGAGTGTCCTCATTGAAAAACTACACACTATGGATCGGTGGGGCAATGCTCGCCTTGGTTTTATTTGTGATGTACCTTGGCCCAGAATTGCCGCTCATAGACAAGTCACTTACACCCGAAAAACATAGATGGTCAGAGCAGGGCAAGCTTATGCTGCCTCCCTACAAAGCTTCGGATCTGAACTGGCTTGGCTCGGATAAGAAAGGCGTCGATAACTTGAGCAAGCTCGTGGTAGGAACCAAGGAGACGGTCTATATCGTCTTCTTCATTGCTCTGCTGCGCTATATAATTGCAGTGCCATTAGGCGTGCTCGCGTATAAGCAGAAGGGAGTTGCTCATTGGCTGGTAACAAGCTTGAATCAGATATTCACGTTTCTGCCTGTTATTTTCTCAGCTATTCTATTACTGAGTATGCCGTTCATCCAATATTCGAGCAATCGTATTCTATGGGTAATCCCAATTCTCGCTCTGCTTGAGGTGGGGCGAGTGGCACATATTGTGCAGCAGCAGGCGAACCATATCTCGCACGAATTATTTGTGGAAGCAGGAGAATCGCTTGGATTAAGTGGATGGCGCATGGTTCGAAATTATTATATGCCGTCGCTCGTACCGGAGATCGTTATTAATTTCTGTATTGATTTGGGCAAGGTCATGCTGCTTATAGGACAATTAGGTGTGTTGAGTATCTTCTTGACGCACGATTGGGTAGAGGTTAATTACTTCACCATGAAATTTTTGAATTCAAGCACCAACTGGGTGTCTTTGCTTGCGGAGACGCGCGCGGATATTTATTTAAGCAAGTTCACTTTCGTATTTTATCCCGCGCTCGCTATTCTGTTCACGGTGCTCACCTTCAATCTATTGGGAGAGGGCTTGCGGCGTCACTTCAACCGCCGTATGGGGTCGTACTTATAGACGATAGAGAGACGCAATATGATGCGGTTTTGAATCATCACGTTCGACAGAGATAAAATCCAATAGTCAGAGAATTGGGTAGAGGCAGACAGATTTGGCTTACCGTCATGCAGAAGGATAGCAAGCTTACTTCTTCGTAGAGTGGGAAGAACAGGACATCTTCATGACATACGATGTTCATAAATAGAGTGGGGAAATGCATTGCTCCGATTGGATATTTGGTTTAGATTATAGAATTATAGACAAAGAAAAATATCCCAATCACAACGAGATGATTGCTTAATGGAGGGTGCCGGAGAGATGAGTGTGAAGGCCATCTTGCTAGGAGCAGGAGTGCGAGGAGCAGATGTATACGCACAGCATGCTTTGCAATTCCCAGAAGAATTAGAAATTGTTGCGGTTGCCGAACCGGACGAGGAGAGGCGGGCGGTATTCGCGCGCAAGCATCATATTCAGGAAGAATATGTATTTTCGGATTGGAAGAAAGCGCTGCAAGGAGCACGCTATGCGGATGCGGTGATGATCTGCACGCAGGATCGCATGCATTACGAAGCGACGATGATGGCGCTGGAGCAGGGTTATCACGTGTTGTTGGAGAAGCCTATCTCGCCTTCGCCTGAGGAATGCGTCGAGATTGAGGCAGCTGCGAGACGCTGCGACCGGATCGTTCTTGTATGCTATGTGCTGCGCTACACACCATTCTGGTCCTCTATCAAGCAGGTGATTGAAGCAGGCAGCATTGGGAGGATCGTGAATATTCAGTTATGTGAAAATATCGGCTTCGCCCACATGGCCCACAGTTATGTACGTGGCCATTGGAGTAAGACGAGCGAGTCTAGTCCAATGATATTAGCGAAGTCATGCCATGATTTAGATATCATTCTGTGGCTCATGCAGCAGGATTGCAGGAGGCTGACGTCCTTCGGCTCGCTGTTCCATTTCAAGCGGGAGAATAAGCCGGAAGATGCACCGCTCTATTGTACAGACGGCTGTCCGCACGTTAATGAATGCTGCTATGCGGATTTGAGATATTACTTGGGAGAAGGTCGCCGTCGTGCGCTCCATTTCACGAAGGATCCTACAGATGAGCATATTCGGGACGTGATTCGCGAGACGCCTTATGGTCGATGTGTCTTCCAATGTGATAATGATGTCGTCGATCATCAGGTGGTCAATATGGAATTTCGCAACGGAGCGACGGCTTCCTTTACCTTGTCCGCCTTCACGCATGACAGCTCGCGAATGGTGCAAATATCAGGAACAAACGGGGAAATACGCGGTAACCTTGAGAAGCAGACATTCACAGTATATGATTTTGTTCATGATACTTCACAAGAGATGCATGTCCATGATGAGGGGCGCGAAGGTTGTACGGTCATGATGCATGAATTTTGCCGTCTCGTATCGCAGCCGCATAATAGGAGCGACCTATCGGCTGTGCTGCGCGGCTCCGTGCAGAGCCACATGATGGCGTTCGCTGCGGAACGATCCCGATTGCATGACGGAATGCCTATGGATATTCAGGAGCTGACGCGATATTACCAGCAGATAGTCAGCAAGCCCTTAGTGGGTGCATGTTCAGGGCGGTAATGAAGTCGTCATAAAACTTGATGAACTGAGAAAACGGGCTCACCGACGTATGTAAAAATTACGTTCGGTGCAGCCCCTTGTTATTGTAGAGCGATGATTGATAACTTCTGTCATAAGTCTTCCGCAACGTAAACCTGTAATTTTTGAGGTTTACATGATTACATCTCTTTGCTTGTTCCTGCGGCCTTCACTGGAAAGCGGTCACCGCGCTGTGTCCAGAACGCCAACCCCATCGTTGCAAGCAGCAATATACCCGTGACCCAAAATACCATGTGGATGGAGAACACACCACTAATCGCTCCCCCAACGAGTGGGCCGAGCATTCCGCCAAATTGATTCGCGGTCTGATTCAAGCTGAAGGCGCGCCCGCGGAACTCACTGTCTGTTGTCCGCACCACGAGTCCGTTCAATGCTGGGAACACAGCACAGAAGAAGATGCCATATGTAAAGCGAATAATCGAGAACCACCATATATTTTGAAACGGAATTTGAGCGAGCGTACCGATACCGCCTGCGAGCAGGCCGATCAGAAGAACCTTCTGGAAGCCGATACGGTCGGCAAGCTTCCCCCATCTTGCTGCGAACAGAATACTAGCTATGCCAACAAGAGAGAATACGAACCCCGCTACTAATGAGGCGTCCTTCGCTGAATGCCCGATTTCTACAATGTAGAGGGGGAGAACAGGCTCTATCGTCATGACCGAGAATTGGGTCAATAGGGACAGCAGAAGTACGATCATGAACGGACGATTTACGGATGCGATCCGAATGGTATTGACGATCGAACTGCTATCCTTCGTTGGAACGAAGTTCTCCTCTTTTACCCAGAAGATGACGAGCAGTGTTGCGATCAAACACAAGATGCCTGCACATGCGAACGTCAGACGGCTGTCGAACAGCTTCGATAAGATGCCGCCGAGGAGCGGTCCCATTATTGTACCGGTTGCAGTGGCGGTTGCCATCATCGACAAGGCATAGCCGACCTTTTTTTCAGGTGTGCTTGTGCCAACAAGGGCAATCGATCCAGGGATGAACCCTGTCAACAGGCCCTGCAAAATACGGATCGTTAATAGCTGGTACTGATTCGTAACAAAGGCTAGCATAATATAGGTTACGAATAGTACAATTCCGGCCCGGATAATCATTGGCTTGCGTCCGTACTTGTCGCCAATCGCTCCCCAGAACGGAGAAGAAATGGCGCCGGCAAAAAATACGCTGCTGAACAAAATCCCCGACCACAGCTCAATATGATCCTTTACACCAATTTGAATCAAGAAGAGCGGCAGGAACGGGACGACCATGGAAAAGCTTGATGAGACGATGAATGTACCAAACCATAGAATCCATAAATTTTTCTTCCATGTTTCCATTGGACTTTCACTCCTGTAGTTGTTTTCAGCAAGAGAGCGATTCCTTCGGAGTGTTTTGTTCCTAGAATCTCGTTTCTATTTGCCTACTTACTTTAGCAATAAACTATTATACACGACCCGTCTTTGAAAAGCTTCCAACGATTGCATATGCAAACTCGCTGTATCGTATGCAGTGACATGCCGAATGGACAGCCTTCATAAAGGGCATATGATCGAAGAACTGACGACGGCAATAGATAGAAGGGATGGGTTGTCTTTCCTATCTTGTAATCATGTCGTATTCTACTGCTGTCTCCCGTAGGCGTCTAGCGGTATAAGCGGTATATCATCATCCAAGTGTCCAATCACTGTCGGCAGCGAAAGAAGCAAAGAGAGCGCCCGCGTAATCTGCGGGCGCTCTACTTCGTAAAGGTATAGTATACCTAGCGTTCGCGAATCACACTATAGACTACAAGCGAAGTGCGGCTAAATCGAAAGCAGGCACGAGACCTTCCTTCGCTGCACGGCCAAGCAGTGCTTCGACTGCAGCATAGCCGTCTTCACCTAAGTTTCTAGTAAATTCATTCACGTACAGGTTAATATGGGCATCCGTTACTTCAGGCGACATCTCCTGTGCATGAGCTAGGACGTATTCACGCGATGCTTCCGGGTGTGCCCATGCATATTCGACTGATGCGCGTGCCCAGTCGGCGATTGCGTTCACATCAAGCGTGCGGCGGGCGATTATGGCACCGAGTGGAATCGGCAGGCCGGTATCCGTTTCCCACCACTTGCCTAGATCGGCAAGCATCGTGAGACCATAAGAGGGATATGTGAAGCGAGCTTCATGAATAACTAGCCCTGCATCAATGTGACCATCGCGAACGGCCGGCATGATCTGATGGAACGGCATGACGACAATCTCTCCGACCCCGCCTGGCACATTCTGTGCAGCCCACAGCCGGAACAAAAGATAGGCTGTAGATCGTTCGCTTGGTACAGCGACACGGCGGCCAGACAGCTGGATGGGTCAGC
>NZ_JMDX01000211.1:0-10071 GCF_000935845.1 Paenibacillus sp. E194 | reverse complement strand
GTATCGCCGAGTCATCATGGATCACTACAAGAAGCCTCGCAACCGCGGCACGTTCGAGGATGACACGGTTACGGTTGACCTGAACAACCCGACTTGTGGAGATCGCATATCACTGCAGCTTAAGCTGAACGATGGCATTGTTGAGGATGCCAGATTCACAGGCGAAGGCTGCTCGATTAGCATGTCTAGTGCGTCAATGATGACAGAAGCGGTCAAAGGTAAGACGTTGGAGCAGGCACATGAATTGGCTGAGCGATTCTCTGCCTTGGTAAAAGGCGAAGACGCTGCGTTTGATGAATATGAAGATATCGAGGCTCTGTCTGGCGTGAACAAGTTCCCGGCTCGCATCAAGTGTGCGACATTGGCTTGGAACGCGCTGCGCAAAGGGATCGAGAAGCCTGAATAGGCGATCAAGTGCGAGGTTCGCACGAAGGAGGTACAACAATAATGGCGAAGAAAATGCCTGAAATGGAAGAGTACAAATATGGCTTTCGCGATAATCACCAAGCAGTCTTCCAATCTGGTAAAGGGTTGACGCCGGAGATCGTTACCGAGATCTCCCGTATTAAGGGCGAGCCTGACTGGATGCTGGAATTCCGCTTGAAGTCGCTTGAGCAATTTAACAAAATGACAATGCCTCGTTGGGGCGGCGATTTGGATGGGTTGGACTTCAACGACATTCAATACTATGTGCGTCCTTCTGAGAAGCAAGGAAAGACATGGGAAGAAGTTCCCGCTGAAATTAAAGAAACATTCGATAAGCTTGGTATTCCGGAAGCGGAACAGAAGTTCCTTGCTGGTGTATCTGCTCAGTATGAATCTGAGGTTGTTTATCACAGCATGCAGAAGGATCTCGAAGATCAGGGCGTAATCTTTATGGATACGGACACAGCGCTTCGTGAGCATCCAGAGATTTTCCGTGAGCATTTCGCATCTGTTGTTCCTCCAGCGGACAACAAGTTCGCTGCATTGAACAGTGCCGTATGGTCGGGCGGAAGCTTCATCTACGTGCCTAAAGGCGTGAAGTGTGAAATTCCGTTGCAAGCCTACTTCCGTATCAACTCCGAGAACATGGGTCAGTTCGAGCGTACGCTGATTATCGCTGATGAAGACAGCTTCGTGCACTATGTTGAAGGCTGTACAGCGCCTATCTACAGCACGAATTCCCTTCACAGTGCGGTTGTTGAGATTATTGTGAAGAAAAATGCGCGTGTTCGCTATACAACAATCCAAAACTGGGCGCCAAATATCTACAACCTGGTTACAAAGCGTGCCGTTGCGGAAGAAAATGCGAACATGGAATGGGTTGACGGCAACATCGGCTCCAAGCTGACTATGAAATACCCAGCTGTCATATTGAAAGGCCGCGGAGCAAAAGGCTCTGTGTTATCTATTGCAGTAGCAGGTAAAGGCCAGCATCAGGATGCGGGTGCGAAGATGATTCACTTGGCTCCAGATACAACGTCGACAATCATCTCAAAATCCATCTCGAAGCATGGCGGTAAGGTTTCGTATCGCGGTTTGACATCGTTCGGCCGTGATTCTGATGGTGCAAAATCAAACGTTAAATGCGATACGTTGATCTTGGATAACGAGTCTACGTCCGATACGATTCCATACAACGAGATTCGCAACGACAATATCCAATTGGAGCATGAAGCGACTGTATCCAAGGTATCCGAGGATCAGCTCTTCTATCTGATGAGCCGCGGCTTGACTGAAGATGAAGCGACTCAAATGATCGTTATGGGCTTCATCGAGCCGTTCACGAAGGAGCTCCCAATGGAATATGCCGTTGAGATGAATAGATTGATCAAGTTCGAAATGGAAGGCTCTATCGGCTAATTTCTTACAACCCTTGTTGCATCAAGGGTTGTAAGCTAATGATATATTGGCTTAAAATCGCTCATGCCGATTTCATGCCGATTCAAGATTCATTTTTTCGTGTAGGAGGCGAACTTTTTAAGTTCGTCTTCTTGTATTTTTTGTGATGTCAAGCTAGGTATCTGCGGTTGTTTTAATTGTTTTATGTCCAAGTCGTTTTGATACAAAAAGTAGTCTTACTCCTGCTTCCCAGTAGTCGTACGGTGTGCAAATGTCTGAATTCATGACTACCTTTGTACTCGGCACCCGCCAACTCGCAATACCTTTTAATCGACCTCTTACCGTCGAAGTAAAGCTACAGGATGATTCAGCACGTTACTTCAATAAATTAAATTGGAGCTGCTTCATAGCAAACTAATATCGTTTCCTGTTAGCGTAATTTATTTTAAGTATCAAATATGTCCTTATCCTTCGCCTCGACCAACATTAAACCGACTGCATAAGATCGGATTCTATTACACATCTGAAGTGAAACAACACTGTCCGATGACTGATGATAGAGGAAGTTCCTGGGTGTCATATTGGAAGTTACCGTAGATTCTCTAGGGTTCATCAACAAATTTGACAAAAGGTAACTAGTTACGTAAAATAAGTGTAACTAGTTACCTTTATTTTAACAGATCGGAGGTATGTAATATTGAATGACATAGAGAAAAAGGCTTACATCTTTGGTGGTATTCTTACATTAGCCAACCGATTACAAGCTCTTGGTGACAAATTGGATGAGAATGTAACGCTTAAGCAGTGGTTGTTGATAGCTGTCATTTTAAAGTCGGGACGATCATCTCCAACAATAAGTGAGGTGGCTAAATTGATTGGGAATTCTAGGCAAAATATTAAGAAAATGGCCGGTTTACTTGAGAAACAGGGCTTTGTCTCCCTTATAAAAGATGATCAAGACGCTAGAATCATTAGAATTCACCTTACACCCGAATGTTTTACTTATTTCCAGGCTCGAAGCGAAAAAGAGATGCAGTTTCTGAATGCTCTGTTTGACGCACTTGATGAAAATTTGACCAACGGATTATATAAAGGAATCATTCATTTAGCTAACAATGTAAACAGAATGGAGAATGTTCATGAAGACGGGGAAAAGGGGTAAAAAACAATGTGGATAATCGTTTCGATCTTTGGCATTATCATAATCGGTATCATTGTATTTTTTAATGTACCTTATTCCAAAACCAATACAGAATTTCTTCAATCCGCAACAGAACAAATCAATATTTCTAATGTCATTAATGATATCTTTACATTCGATGATATTAAAGAATTGCCGTATCCTGTAAGGAAATATTTTGAATATAGTGGATACATCGGCATTCCTAAAATGTCTTATATGAGGGTAGCCTTTAAAGAAGTTAATTTTATTATGTCACCCGACAAGCCACCATTAAAAATCGACTACACCCAATATAACTTTGTACGTGAACCTATAAGATTTGCTTATATTGACACATCAATGTATGGAATACCATTTCAAGGGTTGGATTCTTATATTAATGGTGAAGGTAGTATGAAAGGAGTTCTGGCTAAAGTCATTACGTTGTTTAATCACAAAGGTAAAGAAATGAATAAAGCTTGTCTAGTAACCTTTCTTTCAGAATCTCTTATCATGCCTAATGCTGCTTTACAGCATTATATGACCTGGGAGACAGTTGATGATACCCATGCAAAAGCGACGATATCGTACAATGATATATCAGCAAGTGGGATATTTACGTTCAGTGAGAATGGGGAGCTTCTTTCTTTTACAACAGAAGATAGATCCGTTATATCTACCGATGGAACAATTCAGCAAGTAAGATGGTCGGCCATATTTAAGGACTACAAGACAATTGGCGGTATCAAACAACCAACTCAACTTCAGGCAGTTTGGAATTACGATCAGGGAGATCTCATTTATTTTGACGGTGCTTGTTTTACTGTTGATTATGATTAGGAATAGGTGTTTCTTTATACATCCTTAACATGATGAGGCTTCCGCGGGTGACAAGGTTTTGAAATCCTTCTTCATCATTCGAGAAGGAAAGGGGCATTACTGACTACGATCTCACGGAAGTTAACTGCACGTTCATGTGTTTGCTGAGCGAGGTCGATCCCGACCACTAGATGCTGACTGTGATTGTGCATGGGCTAATATTTTTTGGCCGATTACGAAATATGCAAGTGTAGAAAAGAAAATCATCGAGAATATAAAAATAAAGCAGTAGCAGTAGCTGGTGAATCCTACACGTCGTTCAGGGATCACTCCAGCCGCATGACCGATTGCTAAAAATTTTGGCGTGACGACGACAGCTGAACGGTTAGGTGAAGCCCTTAAGAAATGCCCGGATCTCGTTATTATGCGTCCTCGTATGCAGCATTACATCGATGTTTCTTTGATGATTACTCAGATTTATGAGGAATTTACGGATTTAGTTGAAGTGTTTAGTAATGACGAACAATTTTTGGATGTTGCGGCTAGTCAATCAATTTTCGGTGATCCGATCACCATTGCAATGGAAATCCAGAAACGAGTAATGATCCAGACAGGAGTGCGGATTCGAATAGGGATCAGCACCAATAAAATATTAGCTAAAACTGAAACAGACATCTGGAAAAAAGTAAAAGCGGTATTTTTACCGTGCATCCATCCGATGTTCCCACCCTACTGTGGAAAGAACCTGTTCATAAAATGTTCGGTGTTGGATCCCGAATGTGCAAGCATTTTGCGAAATTAGGGATACTTGCAATTGGGGACATTGCGAGAGCTCCCACAGGATTCTCACGCCAGATGAAAATGCCCGATCGCTATTTTCTCCATGTTTACCCCATCATTTTGACTTCATCCGCATGGTACACCCCGAAATTGGCATACTAATCCCTATGCTGATGTTCAACTTGCTTGCAGCGAGCTCGCATCTATGTTAACTCATCACGCAACAGGAGGATTGGAAATGGTGGACCCTATCCAACAGGAGCGAAAGTTGCGGCACATTCGTCGCAAGCACAGATTCCGTATTATGATGTTATTAGGCTGTATGGTAGTATGTCTGCTTGTACCATCCAATGCACATTCCATGTCCGTAGCATCACAAATCGATACCCATCATGAGAGTGCGCCAGCTCGCAGAGATCGTGCCTATTATGAAGGGCGAGGAGACATCGTCTGGGAAGTGCCGTCTGCCGGCAAGCGGATTGCACTCACATTTGACGATGGTCCGGATCCAACTCGCACTCCGGTTATCTTAGACCTGTTAAAGCAGTATAATGCCAAGGCTACCTTCTTCGTCGTAGGATGGAGAGTAAAGTCGCACCAAGAATTAGTGAAGCGCACAGTTCGTGAGGGACATGAAATTGCGAACCATACGTATCATCATAAATATTTTCGCAAAGGTGTATCGAAGGCCGAGATTGAAGAGGAAATTATGAAGGCGCATCGAGTGATTGAAGAGGTAACAGGTACGCCGCCTCAATTGTTCCGGCCACCTGGCGGGTATTATAATGAGCGGCTTGTAGAAATTGCACGGGAGAAGGGGTACCGCGTTATTTTATGGTCGTGGCATCAGGATACGAAGGATTGGCGTTCGCCAGGAGTAGATCGAATAGTCAATAAGGTGCTTGGACATGCAAGAAACGGTGACATCGTACTGATGCACGACTTAGTAGAAGGAAGCACACAGACCATCCAGGCGTTGAAGAAAATCCTGCCCGAATTGAAGCGGCGGGGCTATTCATTTGTCACCGTTTCTGAATTAATGGCGCACCGTGTCAAGGCGAAGACTTCCTAAATTCATTTGTCTTGTCAGGCTAGAAGGGGCCATACCCAGCGAAAGACGCCGTAAGTGTGCGCATCAACAGGCACACATCAGGCACACAGTAGGTTACATGCACACTTCTTCAATATGAAGATCGCGGCATTGCGTCAAATCAACGAAACGATTATCAATTTGCACGAGCGGCCGGAAAAATTCAGTCTGATGATTCATGATGATTGTTCCGGTTCGCCCGTCGCTTAGGCGTGCCTGCTTATTGATAAAGTTAGGCAGCATATGGCGAATGAAGGTATGAACAATGTGGGGATCAAGTCCGCTGTAGCTCATCGAATCCAGCTCTTTCAGAACCGTAAATAAATCCTGCTTGTCCCGATAAATTCGTGTTGACGTCATGGAGCTATACACATCAGCAACTGCGATGATACGTGCTGTCGGATGGATGTCCTGCTCAGCAGCACCATAAGGGTAACCGCTTCCATCTAAGCGTTCATGATGCTGGAGGGCCGCCATCGCGAGCCAATTATCGTCATAGGAGGAGCGAATGATTTCATAACCGAGCACAGTATGCGACTTCATCTGCTCAAACTCCGAACTCGTCAACTGTCCAGGTTTGAGTAAAATCGCCTGATGAATGCGACACTTGCCGATGTCATGCAGAAATCCTGCCTTGCATATGCGCTGAGCATCCTCTTCTCCGTAATGCATCCACTTGGCCAAATAGTAAGACAGCATGCCGACCTGTACGGAATGCTGGTACGTATAATCATCCTTCGAGTCCAGCAGAAGCAAGAGGGATACAACATCACGCTCTTTCTCCATTTGTTGAATAAGCGGTGTGATGGACGATTGTACAAGCTCATCCTGCAGAAATCCGTGCTGGATAACATCCTGAAAGATGCTCTCCACATTTCGAATTGCCTCAATATAGCCTTTCTGCATTTCCTCATGAACGTTATGATTTGAACTTGGCGGCACATTGATCTGGGATGGGGATACAGCCTCTTCATTGGTGAGTGGTCTTGCTTCGATGTCTACCATATCCATGTGATGACGAATAAGTAGGGCAATGTCCCTATGCTTCATTACGGTTCCAGCAGATAGAACCAACAGCCCTTTATCATTGAAAATATCCTTCGTGAGAGTATCCCCTTCGTGAATTTGCGTGACATGAATCCGCACCAAATGTCTCACCCTTCTAGTCATTTTGTACTACATGTATCATTTATCATATCAAAGCCAGTCACAAGATAACAGTAACATTTTCCAGGAAAATGTGAAGAATTGGTGCTGAAATGTTCCCTCTGCTCGTATACAAAGAACAAGATACTTTGTCCGAACGTGAAATGCTCGCAATCATTCAAATCATCATGCTGAGTATTTTTACGTACGGGGGAAATGAGGGGCTTATCCATGTTCTATGTCATTGTTGCAATTGTACTGGGCATCGTGGAGGGACTGACAGAATTCATACCTGTCTCATCAACAGGTCATATGATATTGACGACGAAGCTGATGGGGATTGAGGAGCAGGCCAACTGGCTCAAGACATTTGAAATTGTCATTCAACTGGGAGCGACCTTAGCCATGACGGTTGTGTATTGGGATCGGATATTGGAGATGCTGGGCTTGCGCAAGCGAACCGTACAGCAAGGACATGTCATCTGTCCCCGTCTGAATCTGCTCCATGTCATTATTGGAATAGCGCCTGCATTAGCAGTGGCCTATGTAGCGAAAGACCATATTAAGCAATTATTTGACAGCACAGAAACGGTGTTATGGGCGCTTGTAGTCGGCGGTGCATTTATGTGGTTCGCAGAATGGTATGGGTCTCGCAGACAACCCTCGGCGAACACGATCGATGAAATTAGTTATAAGCAGGCCTTTTCAATAGGACTCTTTCAAATATTGTCAGTGCTGTGGCCAGGCTTTTCCCGATCAGGCTCTACCATGTCAGGTGGTATGTTGAGCGGTGTCAGCTACCGGGCGTCCGCTGATTTTTCCTTTCTCATTGCGATTCCCATTATGTGTGCTGCAAGCGGCTATGAACTGCTCCAAAATTATAAGATGTTTACACTCGATATTTTGGCTTTTTTTGTACTTGGTTTCTTAGTATCCTTTGTTGTAGCTTATGTGATTGTTGTTGCCTTCCTCAAGCATATTCAGCGGATTAAGCTACGTCACTTTGCGATATATCGCTTTGTTCTCGCGGCATTGTTCTGGTACTTCATGATGTAGCAGATATGAGATTTTGAACATTCATGAATATCTCTGTGTGAAGTTCTGAGAGTATTTCTGAAAAGAAATTTCGAGGCATTTAGAACGCCAGTAGATTTCAGAAGTATGCAACAGTTGTATGCTTTTATTCATCCAAAATACTTGGAAGGTGGAGAAGGGCGGGAGTGAAATCTGCCACGTTTTCTACTTAAACAAAGGAATGTATGGTAGTGACTCGCTAGTCTAGCGAGAATTTGATATGATTACTTCGATGCATTTTAAGTGAATGTAAATATCATAACTTCAGGGGTTGACTCTGCTTGCGATGGGTACCTATACAAGCGTGCCGAGCTGGCATGCGATTAGCAAAACAAATATATAATGAAGAAGGTCTAGTGCTGCTCAAGGAGCAAGTAGAGCTTAATACCGCGTATATTCAGCGTTTGGAAGCGATGGGCGTATCGTACATATATGTAGAAGATGATCGGACAGAAGGTATTCATGCGCCGGATGTGTTGAGCGATGAGACACGAAGGCTGGCTAATATGACGATTCGTAAGCAATTCAAGCAATTGATTGATGAATCTATGACTCGGAAGCGTGCTGCCTCGAATTCTACATTGAATCGCGAGTTTCTCGATGTATTGGATGCCATCATTGGCGATTTGTATGGCAACCATAAGGCGATGGTAATGCTGAATGATATGCAGACAACTGATCATTATTTGTTCCGACATTCCCTTAATGTGTGTGTATATACGACCCTGCTAGGACTTCATCACGGATATCCCCGCAATGAACTGCGGACATTGAGCATGGGGGCGCTCCTTCATGACATTGGCAAGACGCAGATTAATCTTGAAGTATTGAACAAGCCAGGTTCGTTGTCTGATGCTGAATTTGCACATATGAAGCAGCATGCGGAGATAGGATACCGCATGTTGAAGGATGAGCCGAACATTCCGCTGCTGGCAGCGCACTGTGCTTATCAGCACCATGAGCGGTTGAACGGTTCTGGCTATCCGCGCGGCATTAAGTCACCGGATATTCATGAATATGCGAAGTGGATTGGGATTACGGATTCATATGATGCGATGACAACCCATCGTGTATACCGTAAGGCAATGCTTCCGCATGAAGCACTTGAAATTTTGTATACCGGATCAGGGACGCAATACGAGCAGGGTATGCTGGAATTGTTCAGAGACCGTATGGCTGTCTATCCGATAGGGATGTCCATTCATTTGAATACAGGCGAGACATGCGTTGTTGCCCGCATTCATGCTGAGTGTCCACAACGACCAGTTGTAAGAGTACTGTACGACGCTGATGGCAATCCATTGAAGACCCCTCATGAGATCGATCTATCCAAGAGACTCCACGTTATGATCGTGGGCTATCACGCAGCTGATTAATGAGCGCGTAGGCAACATACAACGAAGCAAGTAAGCTCAGCACTTATTCAATATTATCATCATATTCCCTTTATTCAGTCTACAAGTGAGCAGGGGGTTCAATACGTGAGGGAAACAGCCAGAAGAGGTTGGTTGTGGCACTGGGGAAAGTGGATGTATCGTTGGCGTCATGGGGTATTGATCGTATGGACGCTTCTATTTGCAATGGCTTCGGTATTGGCTATACAAGTGCCTTCCATGCTTAAGGATAATGGGTTTACGCCGACAGGAAGCGAATCTTATGTAGGATATGAGCTGCTGCGCGATGGGCTTGGTCTCTCTTCTACGACGATGGATATTGTCTATGAGAGCAGCGACGGCAGGTCGCTATTGACGAAAGAATCGATACAGCAGATTGAACGTTCCCTTACTGAATTGAAGCAGAATTCATCCGTCGGTGACGTTCAGCTGCGGACTCAGGATAGAACGGGAGTACGTAGCGATGTAGTTACTGCACATGTCCGTCTTAATATGGATACGGATGAAGCGCTGGATCGATATCCCGATCTGCGTAAGCTAATATCCGACATTCCGTTCGCGAAAGCCTATGTGACAGGTGCGACGCCGGTCTACTATGATATTCAGACAGCGAGCAAGAACGATATTGTGAAGTCGGAACTGATCGGATTGCCAATCGCGCTGCTCGTCTTATTGTTCGTCTTCGGAACGTGGCTTGCGGGATTCCTTCCGCTTATTATCGGGCTGTTCAGTGTGACAACTACGCTCGGGATCATTTATGGAATTGCTCAGCTAACAGATAC
>NZ_JMDX01000210.1:0-10171 GCF_000935845.1 Paenibacillus sp. E194 | reverse complement strand
ATCATGTCATTTACAGGGCATTTTGACACTTGTGCTTGGCTTGAAGATTGGAGTGGCGTTATGTGTGCTCGCCGCTCTGGATTACATGTACCAACGATATGAATACGAGAAAAGCTTACGGATGTCAAAACAGGACATTAAGGACGAATTCAAGAAGACCGAAGGTGACCCTCTTATTAAGGGTAAAATTCGTGAAAGACAGCGGCGTATGGCACTCATGCGCATGATGCAGGAGGTTCCGAAAGCAGACGTCGTCATTACGAACCCGACGCACTTCGCAATTGCATTGAAATATGATGGTGGTGCGATGGAAGCACCGGAGATTGTAGCCAAGGGACAGGATTACGTCGCGCTCCGTATTAAGCAGATCGCCAAGGAACACGGCGTCATAACGATGGAAAACAAGCCGCTCGCCCGTGCTTTGTATCAGAGGGCCGATATTGGCGATACCGTTCCGGCCGATTTGTTCCAAGCCGTGGCTGAGGTACTGGCATACGTATACAAAGTAAAAGGCAAAGGCAATTGATTAATCTTGATCAAGGATGGAGGGTGCATTCCGTGAAAACGAGAGATTTATTCGTCTTGGTCGGTATTATCGGTATCGTACTCATGATGGTTTTACCCATACCGACCTGGTTGCTTGACATTTTACTCGTAATCAATATATCGATCGCGCTCATGATTTTGCTCATTGCCATGAATACGAGGGAAGCGTTGAACTTCTCGATTTTCCCGGCTATGCTGCTCATTACGACATTGTTCCGACTCGCACTGAACATATCCACTACGAAGCAAATTCTTACGAATGGCGAAGCTGGTGACGTAGTTGCCACATTTGGTGAGTGGATAACCCAGGGAAATATTGCGGTTGGTCTTGTCGTCTTCCTCATTCTTGTCATTGTACAGTTTATTGTTATTACGAAAGGCTCAGAGCGGGTCGCTGAAGTATCAGCACGCTTTACGCTCGATGCGATGCCGGGTAAGCAAATGGCAATTGACGCAGACTTGAATGCAGGACTTATCAACGAACAGCAGGCCCGTGATCGCCGTGATAAGATTAGCCGAGAAGCGGATTTCTATGGCGCCATGGACGGTGCCAGTAAATTCGTAAAAGGGGATGCGATTGCAAGTATCATCATCCTGCTTATTAACTTGATCGGCGGATTCATTATCGGAATGGCGATGCATGGAAAATCATTTGGCGATGCGGCATCTACTTATTCGATATTGTCGATCGGTGATGGACTTGTCAGCCAGATTCCAGCGCTTCTTATTTCGACCGCAGCAGGTCTTATCGTAACAAGGGCGGCATCTGATGGAAACTTGGCAGAAGATTTGCGAGCGCAGATGTTTGCTTATCCGAAGCTGCTCTATATCGTATCAGGGACGATCGCGTTACTTGGATTACTTACGCCAATTGGAATTGGATCTACGATTCCATTTGCTGTCATTCTTGGGATTGCCGGATATCGGATGCAGAAGAACATCGATGAGCGGCAAATCGAAGAAGAGCAGCTTGAGGAAGAACTGCAGATTGAAGAAGTGCGCAGTCCAGAGAGTGTAATCAATCTGCTGCAGGTTGATCCGATTGAATTTGAGTTCGGTTATGGACTTATTCCGCTTGCGGATACACAGCAAGGCGGGGATTTGCTCGACCGTATTATTATGATTCGACGCCAATGCGCATTAGAGCTCGGCTTGGTCGTTCCTGTCATCCGCATTCGAGACAATATCCAATTGAAGCCGAATGAATATGTCATCAAGATTAAGGGCAATGCGGTAGCCCGCGGGGAGCTTCTGCTCAATCATTATCTGGCGATGAATCCCGGTTATGATGATGAATCGGTGTCAGGAATCGAAACGGTAGAGCCGGCATTCGGACTGCCAGCATTATGGGTGGATGATGCGATGAAGGAGCGTGCCGAATTGGCGGGATACACAGTTGTAGATCCGCCTTCTGTTGTGGCTACGCATCTGACTGAAATTGTTAAAAAGCATGCACACGAGCTTATTGGACGTCAGGAGACGAAATCGCTTGTTGAAACGGTTAAGGAACAATATTCTGCTCTTGTGGATGAACTGATTCCGAATGTATTGACGATCGGGGATGTTCAGAAAGTTCTGGCGAAGCTGCTGCGAGAGAAGATCTCGATTCGCGATCTCGTAACCATATTCGAAACACTGGCAGATTACGGTACATATACGAAGGATCCAGATGTACTAACTGAATATGTGCGTCAAGCGCTTGCTCGCCAAATTACACAGCAATATTCAACTCCAGGCGAGACGCTGCGTGTGATCACAATTGGACCAAGCTTGGAAAAGAAAATTTCGGACAATGTGCAGCAGAATGAGCATGGTTCTTACCTTGTTCTGGATCCGAATACGACACAGCAGGTATATCAACGCATGAGTGAACAGATTCAGAAGCTGCTTCAAACCGGACATTCGCCGATCATGCTGGCATCTCCGAATATTCGCATGTACTTGCGGCAGCTCATGGAGCGTGCGATGCAGGATGTGCCGGTTCTGTCCTACAATGAGCTTGAACCAAATGTTGAAATTCAAAGCGTCGGAGTGGTGAATGTATGAGGGTGAAAAAATACCTCGTCGAAACGATGCCGGAGGCCATGAGTCAAATCAGGCAAGAACTTGGTAAAGATGCGGTCATTGTCAGTACCAAAGAAGTTAAGACAGGCGGTATTCTTGGCATGTTCCGTAAGCGAGCTATTGAAGTAGTGGCGGCGGTCGACGAACAAGCTAAGCCTACAGTCAAGTCTTCCACAGATCCAAATACGCCTCCTGTTAATGGGGCGATGCAATCGTATGTTCCTTCATCGGTTGCTCGCTCTATGTATGGGGGAGGCGGCAGCAATGCTCAGTCTGCAAAAACTGTGGAACGTGGAACCGCCCAAATGCAGGGAGATGCAGTTGGGCGCATGCCGCAATCAATGAGCTCTAATGGGTCGGTTCAGCCCCCAAATTCCATGCAGCCGGCTGATTTAGATGAAGAGAGTACATCTGTGCCATGGACGCAGCTTCCGTTTGCACGGTCTGAACGGGCCGTTATGCCGATGACATCGATTGAACAAGATCCGACTGACCCTCATTTACAGAAAGAATTGGCTGAAATGAAACGGATGATGCGTAAAGTAATGGAGCGCGTCAATTATGATTCATGGTCAGAGAGCGCACAGGAGGTAGAGCGTCATCTCAGGCTTCAAGGATTGTCGCAAGAGGCTGCATATGGATACGTGCAGCAGGCTTGGGAGCAATGCAAGTTGAACCGTGAAGAAGAGCCTGATTCTGATGTGCTGAGGGGCTATGTGAAAGATATCGTAGAAGAGAAGCTTCAGTCGCATGTTGTTCATGGATTGACACCTGCTACCCGCATTTTGTATGTCGTTGGGCCGACTGGTGTAGGTAAGACGACGACGATTGCGAAGCTGGCTGCAGATCAAATGTTCCATCACCAACGCAAGGTAGGTCTAATAGCTTCTGACACCTATCGAATTGCAGCTGTTGAACAACTCAGAACATATGCATCGATATTGAACGTTCCGATGGAGGTTGTGACCTCGCCCAATGACACGGAACGGGCATTGCGGGCGCTGCAAGGCTGTGATCTGATCATTATGGATACAGCAGGGCGCAATTTCCGAAACGATATGTATGTGAATGAGTTGAATACGATGCTTAAGCCATTCCCAGACAGTGAGACATTCCTCGTCTTGAGCTTAACTTCCAAGACAGAAGATATGATCGCTATATTGGAGCGTTTCTCAAGACAGCGCATCGATCGGATCATATTCACGAAGGCGGATGAGACAGATACATTCGGTGCTGTGCTTGAACTTGCAGATCGAACGACGATTCCGTTCAGTTATATAACAACAGGACAGAATGTCCCGGACGATATCGAGCCGTTCCAGGTGGATGAAGCGGTAAGACGAATAGTAGGTGCATGACGAAATGAGCTACGATCAAGCAGAAGGACTAAGACAGTTGGTAGAATCCCGTCATGAAAGAGTTGGTTCCACGGTGTCATCTTGGATGGCGCAGGGAAGCTCTGAAGTTCGATCTGCACGTATTGTTGCCGTTACGAGCGGTAAGGGCGGCGTGGGAAAATCCAACTTTACGTTGAACTTCGCGCTGTCCCTCCAAGACGCAGGATATCGAACACTTGTATTCGATGCGGATATCGGCATGGGGAACATTGATGTTCTGCTCGGTGCGACATCAGGTGTGAGCCTCATGCACGTCTTGCGAGACGGGCACTCCCTGCAGGATATTATTCAGGTAGGTCCTCGAGGAATGCACTACATTCCAGGAGGCTCCGGGTTCCAAGAATTATTGGATATGCCTTCCGTTCATATTGAACACTTCATCCAAGAAATGGAGAATTGGTCATCACAGTATGATGTCATCTTGTTTGATACGGGAGCGGGCCTGAGTAAGGAGACGATGCAATTTCTCTCAGCAGCGGATGAGACGCTTGTTGTAACCACACCAGAGCCAACGTCAATTGCGGATGCCTATGCACTGATTAAGGTCGTTTCCGCTGCGAGACCTGATCATTCGTTCCGTCTTGTCATCAATCGAGCTTCAGATTGGAAAGAGGGAAGCCAGACGGCTGAGCGATTATCAACGGTAGCGGAGCGATTCTTGGATCGTCCGATTCCGACGCTAGGGATTTTATATGATGATCCCCATGTGATGCAGGCCGTAAAGAGGCAAATCCCATTCGCCATTTTGTATCCACAATGTATAGTTGCCAAGCAGCTTCGTGAACTAGCCAATGCTTACATTCACGGAATCGGGCAGACTGGACAAGCTGGAGGGGTTAAGCAATTTTTGCGGAAATGGCTGGGCAGATGGTCCTCCTAAATGTAAGGCATGAAGAAATGGAGGACGCAGCATTCACAAATGGCTGCTTAGGGAGCGTGATGAGAAATTGACAACCAAGAAAGTGCTTGTCGTGGACGACTCGGCCTTCATGCGAACGATTATATCTGATTTAATTATCCAGGATCATTCCTTTGAGATTATCGGTACTGCCTCTAATGGTGCAGATGCTGTACACAAAGTGATGGAACTGAAGCCAGATGCAGTGACGCTGGATGTTGAGATGCCGATTCAGAATGGCCTCGAAGCACTTCAGAGCATAATGACAGATTGCCCTACCCCGGTCATTATGCTGTCAAGTTTAACAGAAGAAGGGCGCTCGGAGACATTATCCGCACTTGAATATGGAGCTTTTGACTTCGTATGTAAACCAAGCCCTGCGGGTGGAACGAAAGATATACATAAGGTTGGAGAAATGCTGCGGGAGAAGCTGCATACTGCAATTGCTTCTCAAGAAAGAAAGCGTCAGCTGGAACGATTACGGGAACAAGGGGAGCGGCTGAAGCGGGAGTACGCAGCTGCTTTACCGACAGAAGAGCTCGTCCCAAGGCTTCCGCATCAATCCGGTTTGAAGTCTCGTACAGATGATGGGAACAAGCTGAGTGCGAAGAGTCCAATTACTTCTAGAGCGGCTGCAAAATTGGCAGCGAAGGAAATGCAGACACAGCGCAGCATGGAAGATACGCCGATTATTGGCCGTACTCGTGTGGGGAAGCCAGTCGCTCCGAATGCGAACGAGGAGTTGCATCCTATACGTAATCACGAAGAGCGCCTAGATGTCACGCATCCGAGTGCCTCAGAATTCGTTGGAACAGCAAATGCAGCCAACTCAACGAGATTTGAGCAAATTGTTGCCATTGGGACATCGACGGGCGGTCCGCGTGCATTGAAGGAGCTGTTGTCAGCATTACCTAAACATATTCCCGCACCGATATTGGTGGTTCAGCATATGCCGCCTAATTTCACAAAATCATTAGCTGAACGTTTGAACAATTACAGTGATATTGAAGTAAGGGAAGCGCAGCATGGCGATGTGCTGCAGACTGGGGTAGCTTATATTGCACCAGGTGGCATGCATATGATGGCCGTGCGCAATACAGAGGGGACTTATTCGATTGCTTTATCCAAAGGTGAGCCCCGCAACGGACATCGTCCATCAGTTGATTCCCTGTTCGAATCACTACTGCCGTTGAAGGGACTGAAACGACATATCGTGCTGTTAACGGGAATGGGTAGTGACGGTGCGAAAATGATGAAACGGTTGGCCGACGAGGGCGTAACTTCAACCTTTGTCGAAAGTGAAGAAAGCTGCGTCGTCTTCGGCATGCCGCGCGCGGCAATCGAGTTGGGATGCGTATCGCAAGTCATTCCACTACATCAGATGGCAAAGTCCATTACACATGCAATGAAATGATCAGATACTGTTGTGCAAATCGTTAAAGGAGGTGTTCGAGCATGGATTTGAATCAATATTTGTCCATGTTTATTGACGAAGCGAACGACCATTTGCAAGCGTTGAACGAGCACATGCTAGAGTTGGAGAACCAGCCAGACGATGTTGGGATCGTGCAAGTCATTTTCAGGTCGGCCCACACCCTAAAAGGGATGTCAGCGACAATGGGGTTTGAGGATTTGGCCTCATTAACACACCAGATGGAAAATGTATTGGATCTTGTAAGAAACCAACAGCTCGCGATGGACTCCTTCATTTTTGATACGTTATTCCGAAGCTTGGATGCTTTAGAAGCTATGGTGTCCGATATAACTAACGGTGGAGAAGGCAAGGCAGATGTGACGGCAATTGTTGCAGCTCTCCAATCGATTGTCAAAGGCGATTACAAGAAGGAAGCTTCTTCCGCAGACGGAAGCTCCGCAGATGATGCTGAAGAGCAGAATGAGCGGCTTGATGAATTCCAAAGAAGTATCTTGGAACAATCGGTGGAAGCAGGCATGCATGTGTACTACATCCACATCCGATTGCGTGAAGATTGCGTACTAAAGGCAGCTAGAGCCTATATGGTATTTCAGGTGCTAGGGCAGTACGGTGAAGTAGTGAAGTCGAATCCTCCTGCACAGGACATTGAGCAGGATAAGTTCGACAATGGCTTTACTGTATTCTTTGTCAGCGGTGAAGAGGCCGAGCGATTGCAGCAAGAGATCAGACAAGTCTCGGAGCTGGACAGCGTACAAGTACAGCCATTCACGCTTGAAGACATCCGCAATTGGAATAGTCAAATCGAAGAAGTACAAGCAGGTAGACAAGAAGCAGCAGCAACTGCAGCGCCAGCCAAGCCAGAAGTGAAGACAGAGCAGCCAGCGGCGTCCGAAGCTGCGTCTGCGCCTGCACGAAAGCCAAGCAGCACGCAAGCAACTGGAAAAGCAGTTGCGAACCGGACGATTCGCGTAGATATTGAACGGCTCGATGTACTGATGAATCTACTAAGCGAAATGCTCATTGATCGCGTACGGCTCGAGCAATTGTCAGGTGATCTCAAGCATCATGATTTGACAGATACGGTGGAGCATTTGTCACGAGTAAGCTCTGATTTGCAAAATATTGTGCTTAAGCTGCGCATGGTTCCTGTTGATACGGTATTCAGCAGATTCCCGCGGATGATGCGTGACTTAGCCAAATCACTCGATAAGAAGATAGACTTTATTATTACCGGTGCTGAGACAGAGCTTGACCGTACCGTAATCGATGAGATCGGGGATCCACTTGTTCACTTGCTGCGTAATGCAGTCGACCATGGTATTGAATCTATTGAGGATCGTATCGCAGCTGGCAAGCCAGAAACAGGGACTGTTCATTTGCGGGCTTTCCACAGCGGCAATCATGTCTTCATCGAAATTGAAGAAGATGGTCACGGGATCGACCGTGCGATGGTGTTGAAGAAAGCCATCAAGAATGGCGTTGTCACCGCGGAGAGAGCAGCTCAAATGAGTGATGAGCAGGTGTATATGCTGCTATTCGCATCTGGATTCAGTACGGCGGAGAAGGTCTCGGATATATCTGGCAGGGGTGTTGGACTGGATGTAGTAAGATCCAAGATAACATCTTTAGGTGGACACGTCATTGTTGAGTCTAAGTTGGGACAAGGAACGAAGTTTATCGTACAGCTCCCGCTTACATTGTCCATATTATCGGCCATGCTCTTCCGTTTGGGAAGTGAGAAATATGCGATTCCGCTTAGCTCTATAGTGGAGACAAGCATGGTCAAGAAAGAAAAAATACGCCGGGTTCATGGTGGTATCCGGATGGTTGATTACCGAGACAGTGTAATCCCTCTTCTATCACTCAGCACACTTTTCGATTGCCCGAATTATTCGGATATGGAGGAAGAAGAGGTTGAGATCATCATCGTACGCAAAGGTGACCGTATAGCGGCATTGGCTATCGATGACTTTATCGGTCAAAATGAAATTGTTCTGAAGCCATTAGGAAGCTATTTAAAAAATACGCCAGGCTTCTCAGGAGCAACCATTCTTGGTGATGGACAAGTTGCATTGATCATTGATCCGAATGCGTTGCTGAAGTAATCCTCAATGTCTATTTATGATTGCAAAATAGTCATATTCAAATGAAGGAGGACGTGACATGGCAGAGGAGTTAAAGGTCGTTGTCTTTACGTTAGGGGAAGAAGAATACGGAATCGAAGTTGAAAAGGTAAAAACGATAGAGCGTATGCTTCCTATCACACGGGTTCCGAAAACATACGACTTCATTAAAGGTGTTATTAATTTGCGCGGGGTTGTTGTTCCGGTCATCGAGCTTCGTGGTCGATTCGGATTGCCGTCTGCAGAAGTGACGGAACAATCTCGTATTATTATCGTAGCTTATGAAGATTTGGAAGTTGGCTTTATCGTGGATAGCGCCAATGATGTTATTGATATTATGGACGAAGATATCGAACCGGCTCCAGAGGTTGTGGGCGGCATTCAAGCCAAATACTTGCGCGGCGTAGCTAAGATTGGGGATGACCGTTTACTTATTATGCTCCATTTGGCCGAAGTGCTGAATAAGAGTGAAATTATTCGATTAGAACAGCTTGAGGCATAACAGCGTGCACTTATTCGAACGTCTCGGAGAGTTCAAGCTGGATGTTCTGAAGGAAGTCGGGAATATTGGTGCTGGCAACGCCGCAACGGCACTATCCCGGCTGCTCAACCGACCGATTGATATGGCTGTACCGAAGGTACGGCTTCTGCCGTTCGAGGAAATTGCGGACGAGGTTGGTGGCGCAGAACATGTTGTGATAGCAATATATTTTCGTGTCGAAGGAGATGCGCCAAGTCATTTGTTCTTTATGTTCGATACAGATGCCGCAAAGCGTCTTTTGTCGCACTTGGAAGCATTGCCTTCAGATACGAGTCAATGTTTCAATGACATGGAATTGTCCGCCTTGTCGGAGATCGGCAACATTTTAGCAGGTTCTTACTTGTCTTCCTTGGCAGATTTCACTCATATGGCGATGTCGCCAACAGTTCCTCAGCTTGCTATCGATATGGCGGGCGCAGTGCTCAACTACGGAATACTGCAATACGGGGAAATGGGAGACAGCGCGTTGCTAATCGATACGAAGTTTTTGCAAGACTGCGATGAAGTGCAAGGAACCTTTTTCTTAATACCTGACCCGGACTCTTTTGACAAAATATTTGCTGCATTGGGAGTGCCATTCGAATGATAGAAGAGTCGACGGTTGTAAAAGTCGGAATGGCTGATTTGCAGGTATGCCGTTTCGGTTCCTTACGGACGACCGGTCTCGGTTCGTGCGTTGGATTGACGTTATATGACCCGGTTGCCAAAATTGCCGGAATGGCGCATGTTATGCTGCCGTCTTCGGATATTGCTAGAGAGGGGAATCGCAACATCGCCAAGTATGCGGATACTGCCATTCCAGAATTGATACGCCGTATGACAGAAGCGGGTGCTTCTCTGTCCCGGGTTCATGCGAAGATGGCTGGAGGCGCCCAGATGTTTGCTTTCGCTTCGAATAACGATATGATGCGTATCGGACCACGGAATGTAGATTCCTGCAAATTGATGTTGGAGCAATACAGTATCCCGCTTCATGCCGAAGACACAGGCGGCAATTATGGGAGAACGATAGAACTGTTCTGTGATGACGGGAGACTACACATTCGCAGCGTGCAGATGGGTGAAAAGGATATATAACATAAGAGGAACAATACGTTGGAATTACATATTCGGTGCTGTCGGATCTATCTTTGCCTTAATGGTGTCATGGAGCAATAATGTTTGGTC
>NZ_JMDX01000209.1:0-10184 GCF_000935845.1 Paenibacillus sp. E194 | reverse complement strand
TAATTATGCCAGATTGGTTTATACGTATATTTGCTACGTTTAATCATATATTCGGGCAATTTTTGAGCTTTCTCATCCCGTTAATCATTCTTGGCTTTATTATTCCAGGCATTGGAGAGCTGGGGAGAGGAGCTGGCAAGCTACTAGGCATAACAGCACTGATTGTGTATGTATCCACGATATTGTCTGGCATGCTGGCATACGGCGTCGCAAATACAACATTCCCGTGGCTGCTGTCTGGAGCATCTGGTCTTCGGGCAAGCAATCCAGAAGAGATGCTGCTAACGAGTTACTTTAAATTGGACATGCCACCGGTATTCGACATTATGACTGCTCTACTGCTGTCCTTCGTTATCGGCGTCGGTATTACGTTCGTGAAGTCTAATGTCTTGCTTACCGCATCGTTGGAGTTCAAAGAGATTGTAGGCAAGGTAATCAATGCAATATTGATCCCATTATTGCCGTTCCACATTGCAGGGCTCTTTATGAACATGACGCAAGCAGGCGAGGTTGCATTCATTCTGCAAGTGTTCCTTAAAGTGTTCGTCGTCATTTTAGTGCTGCATGCTGTAGTCATTGTTGGACAGTATACGATCGCGGGCATAATGAACAAGCGCAACCCGATCACGATGCTGCGTACGATGCTCCCGGCGTATTTTACAGCATTGGGAACTCAGTCTTCCTCGGCAACGATACCCGTGACTATGTCTCAAGTGAAGAAGCTTGGTACCGATGAAGAAGTATCAAACTTCGTGGTACCGTTATGTGCAACGATTCATATTACTGGCTCAACGGTTACGATTACTTCCGTAGCAAGTGCGATCATGTACATTAATGGCGCGCCATTATCGGTAAGCACAATGATGCCGTTCATCTTCATGTTAGGCATATCGATGATTGCAGCACCAAGTGTTCCTGGTGGAGGCGTCATGGCGGCAACCGGATTGTTCCAATCCATGCTCGGCTTCGATGAAGCAATGATTAGTCTTGCCATTGCACTGTATATTGCACAGGACAGCTTCGGTACGGCTGCTAATGTAACTGGTGATGGCGCGATTGCCCAAATCATTCATGCGATTAAGAACAAGTGGCAGGGGAAGACAAGGGCGGTAAAAGCATCAGAATAACAGAGATTAGGTTGATGATAGGGAAGGGATAGGCGATGCACAGCTTGTCCCTTCTTTTTATATTTGTTACATGTGGTAAAATGTAGAAAGGTAGTAAGGCTGCGTATTATGAAATTCATTCACCAGGAGAGGTACATAAAGGAGGTTGTCATCGTCTTGAAATGGAATAACTCGCTGCCAATGATGAAAATGATCATATCCATGTGCATCTTTGGCTCTATCGGATTTTTCTCCGAGCATACTGGATTACCGTCAATGGAGCTTGTCTTCATACGATGCATTTGTGCAACATTATTTCTGGGGATTTGCTGGGCGGCTTCAGGCCAATACCGGCGTGAACAGTGGAGCAAACGGGAATTGCTGCAAACGATAGTGTGCGGTGTATTTCTTGTGGGCAACTGGGTGTTCTTATTCAAGTCCTTCGAATGGATGTCGATTACGATTGCGATATCGATTTATCATTTGGCTCCGGTCATTGTCGTGCTAGTTGGAAGTATCTTATTCAAGGAAAAATTAACAGTCTGGTCTATTTTATCTGTAGGGATATGCTTCGTCGGTACCGTTCTTGTTATCGGTATCGAAAAAGGCGCGAGCTTGGACGAGCTGTTCACATCAGGGGTAGTATGGGCATTCATGGCAGCCGTGTTTTATGCAATGACCACATTGATAGGCAAGGGTGTTGTCCAACTTAGTGGGTATGCGATTACGATTGTCCAGACGAGCCTCGGGATCGTGCTGCTGCTGCCTTTCGTTGATATGTCGTCTTATGGTGCATTAACATGGAACAATTGGTTCGCAATTGTGGCGACTGGGTTCATTCATACCGGATTTGTATATTTATTGTTTTTTGACAGTTTGCGAGAGCTGCCAACACGGGTCATTTCTGTACTCGTATTTCTCGATCCCGCCGTGGCTATTCTACTGGATACGTGGATCACTGGATTTCGACCGACGGGGATGCAAATAGGGGGGATCGTTCTCATCTTTGCAGGTATGGCATGTGCAATGATAAAGCCTAAAGCTAAAGCGAGGCTTAGCTATGATGGAACGCAGCCTTGAATACATGACCATACCCGTTTTGCAGCGATCATGCAGTGATCACCGCAGGAAAGAAGTATATAGCACGATCATCAGAACATCAAAACTTCACCATGAACCCCCATCGTGGAAGGTAATGGATTCATTCGCAACCTTAAAGCGAATTGTAAGGATCATCGAATCGCTGTTCCTATATGGCAGAATCCATATAAACAGCTTGTCCCGATGTTAAAAATTCTTGGACAGAAGGACAAGATGAACGAATATACGAAGACGGTAGCGAGTGCATTGTTCGCCATGCCGGGCGGGTGTGCTCAAGGGCAATATATCGCACAGGCATTATTTGAATCCTAATAGAAAAAGAAGTATAAGATAGAGGAACAACCCCGGCTGCAACAGCCGGGGTTGTTGGCGTAAATTAGAAACCGAATCCGCAGCCAAAGGAACGAGTAATAATGACGAGCAAAATGAAGAGAACAAGAATTACGCCAACGCTAGTAAAACCTCCACCACAAAAGCCTCCAACTGAACCACATACTTCGGACATGTTCATTGGCTCCTTTCGCCATGCATTTATCTTACGTTATAAGTGTATGTAGGTCAGGAGCATGGTGACTAGACGAATGGAGGGAAGAGAACGCCTAATTTGGGGCGAGTGGCTATGCTGGTTTGACAAGGCGCTCGTGATGCAACATAATAGCTCTATTGTGCCTATTCTTCGTGATGTCAATAGGCGAAGAACGATAGATTTGGGGGAATTGCTGTGATGCAATTATGATGAGTTGGCTTTACTTAATCGGTGCGATTACATTGGAGATTATCGGAACCATCTCAATGAAGATGTCGAACGGTTTCACAAGACCGGTTCCTTCCATTCTCATGATTGTTTGTTATTTGCTTGCGTTTACGAGCTTGAATTTCTCACTGAAGCAGATTAATGTTAGTGTCGCTTATGCGATATGGTCGGGTGTTGGTACTGCAGCCATCGCCGTTATCGGATATTATTTCTTCTCTGAGTCAATGTCTTGGATTAAGGTTGTATCGATCTTGCTTATTATTCTCGGCGTAATTGGTTTGAATTTGCAAGGAGGCAGTCATGAAAGCCGTCCAGCCGATGTGACGCCGCAGTCCATTGATACAGCTGCTTCTCCGGTGACTGTAGAGGACGCATCAACTTCTATTTAAGGGAATATATTTAGCGGCGAACCATCTATATTCTTTCACTATCATGATTTGAATGGCAGCCCTCGGCGAGTTACCTCGTCTGAGGGCTTTTTTGTAGATGACAACAGAAGTATGGGGAGCACAGGGATTGGAAATGGAGTTTGACATTCCGGAGTCGAGTAGAGTACTATGGATTTTGACTACAAAGTCATAAATAAAACCCATTGGTTCCTGGGAGGGGTGGAGAGCATTGTCAACAAAAAAGAAAGGTTCAGGTTCGCTTGTTATCCTTATGGTTAACATGTTCATTGCTATGGTTGGTATGGGGCTTATCATTCCGATTATGCCGAAATATGTTACAGCGTTCGGGGCTACGGGGCAAGCGATGGGGTATTTGGTGGCGGCGTTTGGATTAACGCAATTTCTGTTCTCGCCGATTGCTGGCGAGTTGTCAGACAAATACGGCAGAAAACTGCTAATCGTAACGGGAATTGGGTTATTTACCGTTTCACAGGTACTGTTCGGTATAGCTGAACACATGTGGATGTTGTATGTATCACGACTGCTAGGCGGTATGTCAGCAGCGTTAATGACACCTCCGATGATGGCCTATGTAGCGGACATTACAACAGAAGAGAAGCGAGGGAAGGGGCTCGGCATGCTTATGGCTTCCATGACGCTCGGCGTTGTTATAGGGCCTGGTATCGGAGGCATGTTGGCGGAATACGGAATTCGAGCTCCTTTTTACGCAGCAGCAGCACTTGCTGGATTGTCTACGGTAGTCTCATTGTTGTTCTTGCCTGAATCCCTCTCTGTCGAAGAACGGATGGCAGCGAGAAGCAACACGAAGAAGAAGGAAAATTTGCTCCGGCAGATGGCCGCTTCTGCGAAGGCACCGTATTTCATGCTTCTCGTTCTGGTATTCGCATTAACATTTGGATTGCAGAACTTTGAAGCGATATTTGGTTTATATGTAGATGTGAAATATGGATTTACGCCGAAGGATATCTCCTTAATGATTACACTCGGAGCGATAATCGGAGTCATCTGTCAAGCTGTCCTTATTGAGCGCCTGTTGCGAACATTCGGTGAGAAGAAGATTCTGCTCACGATGTTTGGATTATCTGCAATCAGTATGATTTTGCTATTGTTCGTCTCGAATTATTTTCTTATTTTCTTTGTTACGATGTTATTCTTCGTGGCAACATCCATCGTACGGCCTGCAATCAATACGTTATTGTCGAAGATGGCAGGGAATGAGCAAGGGTTCGTTGCAGGAATGAACAATGCCTATATGAGTCTTGGCAATATTATTGGGCCGGCGATTGCGGGAATCCTGTTTGATGTTCATGTTCAGATCCCCTATGCATTTGGCGCCATTGTGTTGCTCGCAAGTGCGGGCATGCTTATTGGCTGGAAGCAGGATGCATCTTATACCAGTGCAGCACAGCGAGGAGAAATGGTTCAATAATCGGTGTATCTTGGCTCAATAGGAGTAGATGATAAGTTTATCTTCATATGTCCAAATCCATGTGGTTGCAGGTAATGGCCACTTTTTGTTATGATATTGAGAACTCAATAGTCATATTAAGAACTTGTTAGGAACCAAGTGTGGAGGACAGCGAATGGAAGAGCATATGCCAGAGAAGAAGCAGCAGATTCTATTATCGGCTATGAAATTGTTTGCATCCAAGGGATACGTACAGACGACGATGCAGGAAGTCGCTTCCTTCTGTAAAATGTCAAAAGGAAGTGTGTATCAATATTATAGTTCCAAGGATGAGCTGCTGCTGAACATCTTCATGTATCAATCCAAATTATTGGAAGATCGCATGCTGATGTTGGAGCGGGAGAAACAGCCTAATCCCCGTGAACGGTTAATAAGCAAAATCAGGGTGTATCTTCACATCTGGAACGAACATCCTGAGTTTATCAAGATGCAGATGCGGGATAATACGAAGCATACCGAAAGCACAGAGCTTCGTGAACACATGCAGCAAATGAATAAGTTTAATATAGAGACGCTGATGGAATCCTTGCAAGATATCTATGGGGAGCAATTCGGACCTTATATGCTTGACAGCGCAACGTTGCTTAGCAGTCTGATTTTTACCTATATGTATATGAAGCTATTCGACAATTTTCCCATCGAGATAGACAGCCTCAGCAGGTATATTGTTACGATCATGGACTATGTGGCCGAGGGGATGTTGAAGCATGAACCGGAGCCAATACTGAATGGAAGCATGGTCGGATTAGATGAGGAGCATTTGAAGCCAAAGCAATTGCATCCGCTTGTGCTTGTGAAGCAGCTGCGAGAGGCTGTAGAGAGCTTGGACATTGATTCGACAGAGAAGGAAAGTTGGAATAAGCAAGATGTTCTGGATTCTATTCAAGTGCTAGAAGAGGAACTGCTGCAAGTACGTCCCCGTAAGGTGATTTTGCTTGGAATGCTGTTAAATTTGAAAGAGATTGCACCTCGGACTTCCTTGTATGAGCGTCTATGCAAATCTATTGAAGTGTTGTCCGGAACTACACCAAGCACTCTTCGCAAATAAGCGGAGAGTGTTTTTTTTGCTCACTATGTTGTATGTATGAAAATGTCACAATATCGTAGCTTAATAGGCGGCAATATGGTAAAAATAGACTTGAAATTACGGTACAATAAGAGTAAAAAACGATGTGGTATCGTAATGTGGAGGTCGGTATGAAGAAGATACTCGTAAGCAGTGTAATCGCTATGATTATGATCGTCCTAGTCGCCTGTGGCGGCAAGCCGAAGCCGAATGATTTCGACTGGAAGATTACTGCATTTGAGGCGGTTGATCAAGACGGACAGCCTTTCCATACCGAACAAATGAAAGGGAAGATATGGCTCGTTAACTTTGCGTTTACAAGCTGCACTACGGTATGTCCACCTATGACCTTCAACCTGACTGAAATTCAACAGAAGCTAAAAGAAAAGGGAATAGAAGACGTACATATATTGTCATTCAGTGTCGATCCTGCAATTGATACGCCGGCAAAGATTAAGGAGTTCCTAGGTAAATATAAGGCTGATACGACTCAGTGGCGCTTTGTCACGGGTTACAGTCAGGCGGCGATTGAAAAATACAGTCTTGAGATGTTCAAATCACAAGTACAGAAGGTGGAAGGCGATGATCAGGTGATCCATACAACCTCAGTCTTCCTCGTCGATCAAGAGGGAACCGTGCTCACTCGCTACAATGGATTAGAACCGCCAGAGGATAAGATTGTCGAGGATGTTAAATCACTGCTAGAGTGAAATCGTGTGGAGGCAGACAACATGCTGCAGTCAGCTTGAACTTTTACTGAAACTGAAATCCCATTAGCTAACAGATAATTAAGATGCACGGAACAATTGCATCTAATTGGTTAATCTATTCGTGAAGCGTAATGATAACGGCACAGGAGCTACTGCTCTTGTGCTGTTTTTGTTGAAGGAGTTAGCGGTCAAGAGTAAGTCAAGAAGACGAATAAAGGGGGACGGGATCGCAACGAACGAAGCGGGAACATTGGGAGTGTGTAACCAAATTGTGGTATCATTTCGATAGTAAATCATTGTGATATCTTGAGTCGAATAGGGGGAGTTTTCATGGAGGATATTTCGTTTCGACCAGCTATACCGATATTGCGAATATTCGATGAGCATAAAGCACGTGAATTTTACGTAGATTTCTTAGGGTTCCGAATTGAGTGGGAGCATCGTTACGGAGATAATTTCCCATTGTACATGCAGGTTGCCCGTGGCAATTGCATACTTCATTTATCAGAGCATCATGGGGATTGCTGTCCTGGTTCGGCAGTGCGAATTGAAGTTAGCCATATACGGCAGCTGCACGCTGAGATGCGCGGCAAGAAATATAAATACGCGAAGCCAGGACTTGATCAGGATGATCATGAAGTAACTGTTACCGATCCATTTGGCAACCGAAT
Organism: Paenibacillus sp. E194; assembly: GCF_000935845.1. Lineage (NCBI taxonomy): Bacteria > Bacillati > Bacillota > Bacilli > Caryophanales > Paenibacillaceae > Paenibacillus > Paenibacillus sp. E194. The sequence continues at coordinate 2,898 of NZ_JMDX01000209.1, read as the reverse complement.
CATTTTTTATGAACAGGTGAGTTCTTAGAGGTACGTGTTTTGCGGATCGGTTGATATACAGAAAGATGGCGAGGTGCCTGAATGTGACAAGACGCATCCTTTTTACTGGTGGAGGAACGACAGGACATGTGGCTGTGAACCTTGCTCTCATCCCTAAGTTTGTCAACAGAGGATGGGAAGTACGATACATTGGTTCCCGACATGGAATCGAGGCCGAACTGATTGTTGGCTTAGATGGGGTAGAATACTGCAAGATTGCAACGGGCAAGCTGCGCCGATATTGGGACTGGAAAAATGTGAAGGATCCATTCCGTGTATTGAAGGGGACATGGCAGGCGTATCAATATATCCGTACATATCGGCCTGAGGTGGTCTTCTCTAAGGGCGGATTCGTATCTGTCCCCGTTGTCATTGGTGCTTGGTTGAATCGTGTACCGGTTATTATTCATGAATCAGACCTTACCCCAGGATTGGCGAATCAGATGGCCTTGCCCTTTGCCACGAAGGTATGTGTTACGTCTCCGGAGACGATAGAACATGTGAAGCAGCGCAAGTCTATCTATGTGGGAGCAGTTGTTCGTTCTGAGCTGCTGCTGGGCAGTAGATCCAGAGGGTTAAATGCATGCGGCTTTACACGTACGAAGCCAGTACTCCTCTTCATGGGCGGAAGTCAAGGCTCTAAACGATTGAATGAGCGAATTCGGAGCAGTCTGCCGAAGTTATTGGAACAATATCAGATTATACATATATGTGGAAAAGGGAATGTTGATCCTTCCATTACGTATCGCGCCTATCAACAATACGAATATATGAAGGAAGAGCTTGGCGATGCGCTTGCAGCTGCTGATTTGGTCATTTCAAGAGCAGGTTCCAATGCAATATTTGAGTATTTGAAGCTGCAAATTCCTATGCTGCTGATCCCGTTGTCTAAGAAGGCGAGCAGAGGTGATCAAATACAGAATGCCCGCTCCTTTCAATCCGCCGGCTATTGCCATGTTCTGCTTGAAGAGGAAATGGAAGGGTCTGCATTTGTTGAAGCCATTCTTAGTGCCTATGCCAATAAAGAAATGATGCGGGAGAAGATGAAGCATTATCGTCAAGACGATGCGATCAATCAGCTGTTAGACGTAATCCACTCTGTGGCCGAGCGGTAGACAGGAGTAGGGGATAAACATGTATGGATTACATTGGTTTTCATAATTGTTTCATTACCTTTCATTTTGGTTAAAAAAAGAATAGAAGGACATGATCAAATATGATTATCTAACATGGCGTGAACGTGGCTCGCGCTCACAGAAAGGGGCAACTTATGGCTAAACTTGTACTGATTCGACATGGACAAAGCGTATGGAATTTGGAAAATAGATTTACAGGTTGGACGGACGTCGACCTGTCTGAACAAGGTCTCATTGAAGCGAGACAGGCGGGTGAGATATTGCGCCAGCATGGATTCGTCTTTGACACCGCGTATACTTCTGTGCTGAAGCGGGCCATACGAACCCTATGGATTGCATTGCATGAGATGGATCAGATGTGGATTCCTATCCGCCATACATGGAAGCTGAATGAACGTCACTATGGGGCGCTGCAAGGATTGAATAAGGCAGAGACAGCAGAGAAGTATGGGGAAGAGCAGGTTCATCTGTGGCGGCGATCAGTGGATGTACGTCCACCTGCATTGGAGCCGACCGATTCACGCTATGAAGCAGCAGATCGGAAATATGCTTCCTTGCAGCCGGGTCAATTCCCGCTAACTGAGAACTTGGAAGATACGGAGAAGCGAGTGCTTGCTTATTGGCATGAGACCATTGCTCCGGCAATTCAAACAGGGGAGCGTATCATCATTGCTGCTCATGGCAATACACTGCGGGCGCTTGTGAAGGTTTTGGACAACATCCCTGCCGATGGCATTGCAGATTTGAACATACCAACAGGGACACCGCTTGTGTACGAGCTTGATGAGAAGCTGACACCAACACATCGGTATTACTTAGGGCCAGATGGGAAAATCCCAGCAGGCATTATCCCTGAGCACATATAAGTTATTCAAAAACGAGAGGGAGAGCTGTCATATTGTGCGGCTCTCTCTATTTGATTGCGTTGATTGAGCCTCTAATGTTGATATTCCGCTGTACCAAGTGTAAAGTAGAGACACAATAACATTTCCTATATTACTTAAGGACAACATCGAGGGGAGTTACATATATGGAACAAAATATGTTAGTGTTTGTTGGATCGTATGCTGAAGCAGATTCTTCTGGACTTTATGTGTACTCGATGGATGAGAAGACTGGTCAATTGACGAAGCTGGATGAAGCAGCAGGGTTGAAAAATCCGACGTTCATCAATGTCGATGTTGATCAGCAGAAGCTCTATTCCATTGGAGAATGTGTCGCTGAAGATGGTTCGAAGACGGCGGAGGTAGTTAGCTTCGCGATAGATACAGCTTCAGGCAAGCTGACGCAATTGAACCGCGCCTTCTCACTCGATGCTCCGACATGCCATATTCAACGAGACTCTCAGAGCCGTTACCTGATCGTTGCCAGCTATCATGGCGGCCGCATCGGATTGATAGAGCTCCAAGAAAATGGACAAGTTGGAAGCCAGCTTGATGTGCAGCAGCATTACGGCCATGGTCCGCATCCGAATCAGAACCAGCCGCGCCCACATTCAGCATTTTTCAGTCCAGATGAGAAGTATATCTATGTGCCCGACTTGGGGATTGACCGGGTGAAGTGCTACTCCATAGATAAGGAGCGCCATGTGCTTGTTACACACGGTGAATATGAGGTTCCAGCGGGATCCGGGCCGCGCCATCTGACATTCCACCCGAATGGTCAATTCGTCTACGTCATCAATGAATTGAATTCAACAGTAACTGTATTCTCTTACGATGCG
>NZ_JMDX01000208.1:0-10223 GCF_000935845.1 Paenibacillus sp. E194 | reverse complement strand
TATTCACGACTGAACACAATGTCATGGTGCCAATCGAGGAGATCGGTAAGGCGCTGGGCTACAAGGTTGAAAAGAACGAGAAGACTGGCGCATACGAGTTCATGCGCGGAGCGAGATGGATTGCCCTGAAAGAAGGCGACAAGAGAGCCTCTGTAGCTAAAATGTTCGTCGAGCTGAAGGAAGCACCAGTCGTGAAGAACGGCAAGCTCTTCATGCCACTCGATTCCATGCAGGATGTCTTCGGGGCCAAGTTCGGCGTAGACCCAACAGGTGTTGTCGGGATTAGCGATAAAGAGTAAGAAGTGGGATGAACTGAGGCTATCGCTTCAGTTTAGATATAAGTAAGATTAAAAAGATAAATAGATATAGAGAAACTACAAAGAGAAGATAAAAGGTTAGAATTAGATATGAGTCAAAAGACACGCCAATAGTCAGGGAATCCCATGACTATTGGCGTGTCTTTTTGTGTTGGAATAAGGTATGAAAGCTATTTTTAGGTCAAAAAAGAGTGATTTTTATAAGCACACTAAAGAACTGGTATAAATTACATGGTAATTTCAGCCTGTGCGATAGATAATTGGTGGTGGGTATTACAAATATAAGTTATATGAGATCATAAAAGGAAGGGACAACATTTTTATATTTATTTTATACATTACATTTGGTAAAGAAACTTGGAACAAATTAATCTATAAAGGATGGGTATGTGAAATATATATCATTGAAGTCGCCATTTATTAATTAAGAAAGTGTATCCAAAGGAGAGGATTTAATGGAACTTTATGATGAAAAGAACATTAGATTTAGAGCATTAGCGCATGATTTTATGAACGCTACTAGTCTATCGGCTCTTTTTAATGCAGCACTCACTCATGTAGACTCTTTAGATGAATTTAAAATAATTACAATTGCAAACGATATAGATAGAAATATAAATCCTAATAATATTAATTCCGCAATTAATAAATATTCAAAATATATTGCACCGTATTTTCCAAGCTCGAAACTATATTTTTTTAGTAAAAACATTGTAACAAGTATGCTGAAGGGTGGAGATGTGCCAATAGCAATAGACCATACAGTAATGTTTGACTCGAACTTTGCAACTTATATTCATAAATTCATTAATAAATTGCCGATGAATGGAATTACAAATGATTTTTACTTAATAATAGATGATATTCTAAAGGAAAAATGGAATTTTGATTATACTTTTTATTTACTTGAAAGTTATAAGACACTTATTGGGATTGAGGATGTTAAAGAATCAGTACAATATTCAGCAATACTTGCAAATGTTAAGAGTTTGGAATTATTTAAAAATGTTGATTCAGAGTGTTATGAAAAAACTGGAGAAATAGAGTTTCTTATAAGTGATGAAGCAGCAGAACGTACTGCAATAGAGTTGTGTGAGTACTATTATTTGAGCGAAGGTAGTGGAATATTCCTAAATCAGCACTTTCTTACAAAGCAATTTATATTACTTACTTTAATAGGAATAGTGAGAATTAAATTTGAAGATAATAAAAGTGCAGATAATAAGATGTTCTCATATTTTGATTTTGTAAGTAACCATATAGGGTTAAATCTTGAAAGAGAAACTCTTTTGGCATATGAATATTTTAGGAATTCTTCCAATCTTTATATACTCAGGAAGATTAATCAAAATACCAAAAAAGAGAAAATCCTTGAAATGCTTGACAATATTGCGTGGGATTTTATGATTCCAAGAGTAATGGAGTCTAGTATGTCTTATATGGCAGAGGGTGATTTTTTACTTCCATATTTTCTATCCTTTGATGATGGATTAATAAAGCTTTTAAATATGCTAGAACCTAAAGGTGTGATCATTGACACAAAAGAATTGCACAGTACTCCTTTTAGGAATAATGATTACCTTGATTATTTTAAGAATGACCGCTTGTGTAGCAGTATTAAAAATATTTTTGATCCATTAAATTCGGATAAAAGAATGGAAACCTACCAATGCACTAAAGAAAATTTGGATAAAACAATTCAACTCGAATTAAATAGATTATTTGAAAACCTTAAAACCTTTTAAAACTAATTGCTTCCATTTTACATCTCTTAATAGGTTAGTAGTTATTTAGTGTTAAAAACTTCATTGTATACAAAGTGAATAAAGAATGTTTAGTAAAAGAAATATGTATATATGATGAACAATTGCTTATAAGGATAAGAATACATATCATAAAATGAGCAGTAACATAAAATTCTACCCATTGCAAAAATTACTCTAATATGACTAATGTTTAAAAAAATCACATTAACAAGACAATAAAGAATGAAGAAATGCGGGAAGATATCACGAAAAAGTCTCGACAGAACATAACATATCTTTATACTCGGTAGTCTAACTACAGTTCATTGGTCACGTTTAAGATACATCAATTCATTTGCTAGGGTAAAAAGACTACGTTGACGTCATATATGCGGAAACGATAATTTGATTAACAAAAAACATACTATTAAGGAGAGATTTCTATGAAAATAAGTAAAGCCTTTAATCTTGGGGTTGAACAAATACAGCTTGATTTCGTAGATATTGATATGAGCAGAGATTATCAGCTTTATATCGATCCATTTTTAATTTCAACTAGACAAGATCCTTGGTCCGTTGAAGTGGATCGGACAATTAAGAACTTTTTTTCTAAAGTCGCTGAACATATTAGAAATGGAGAAAACGAAAAAGCAATTGAATTATTTCAGTTTATGTCTGAGCCAAAAGAGACATGTTTAGGTATCAGTAAAACAGGTACTGTTAATGGAAAAGGCGTTGGAGAGGAGAATGCAACTGAAATAATCAAGGAAATAATTAGAAGTGATGCTATTCGAACAGGAGTTGTTCAGAATATTGAAGATATTATTATTTTTGTAGATGATGTAGATAAAGATAAGCTATCAGACATGACAACAAATATTATTCGAAAACATCTGGTTGATTATACTAAAGAACAATGTAAAATTTGGGGCATACAACTTAAAGAAGATGAAACATTGCCATACTGGCATCCTGTTGAAGAGGATTGGATCACTTCCAAGGAAGAATTACTCTTCTATAACGGAAGGGAGATACTTCTAGTTCCAAAATCAATAGTATCATATTTATCTGAATACAATGCACAGAAATACGGTTGGAACTTTGTAGTGACAGAAGAAAGAGATGAACAGTTACGAAGAAGAACTGCTTTGGTGAAATATAGAAAGTATAAAAACGGGAAAGAGAGATACTCGCTACCAAAAAAAGATGTTGATAAATATATTAGTAGTCAAATCGCAGAAGGCGAATTTGAAAGTAGAAAAGACTATTTAAGAAAATATACTCAAAAGAAGCCAGAATTATTCGATAGATTTAGAAAGTCGAGATCTGGAGTAGTTAAATCAATTTCAAACGAACAATTTATGGAGTTCACAGGATATTCAGATGTTTCAAAGATTGTAGATGCATTGATAATTAGTATTAGAAGCATTCCAGTAGGTACTAAAAATGCTTCAGAATATCATAAGTTCGTAAAATCAATACTTGAGATACTTTTTTATCCTAATCTTAATAATCCAACTATGGAAGAAAAACTCCATCAGGGAAGAAAACGTGTTGATATTATTATGAATAACATTGCAAATACAGGTTTCTTCAGAAGGCTACAAGAGATAAATAAAATTTTTTGTCCATATGTGTTTATAGAATGTAAGAATTATAGTAAGGATATTGCAAATCCAGAGATTGATCAATTGTCTGGAAGATTTGCATTTAATAAGGGGAAATTCGGAATATTAATGTGCAGAACAATTGATAACAAGGAATTACTATACCAACGGTGTTCAGATACGTACAGGGATGATAGAGGGCTAATAATTCCACTAGATGATGATGATATTATCGCAATGTTAGAATCAATCAAAGATGAACAAAGTAATGGAATAGAACAAATTCTTGAGAAAATAAAAAGAATGATAATAATTAATGGATAAGGAGGTATAGCACACATGTCCCTGAGTGGGAGTTCCTCAATTTTGGAGAATACAGGATTCATGCTGATTATGCTCTAAAGCATTTTACGAAGGATAATTGTCCCTATAAGTTGAATGGATTTCTTTATAATGAGGATGACCACGAAGAGAGGTATGCCCGAGGGCGATTCTTCGAAGTCATACTATTGTTTGAGAATATTTGAGAAGGATACGTTTCTCCAATACATCCATATTTATAAAGATGATTTTCTGAATAGATTAGCAGCATTAGATGATAAGTGGTCTTGGACTGAGGCTAACACCCAACGTCTACAGGAGCAAATTTTAATCCGCATGAAAACGGGGAAAGTCTTAAATCAGATGCTCAACGATTTTCGACAAATTGGTCTTCAAAATGATTGTTAAGGAATATGATTGTTAAGGAATAGTAGGCGGGTCTAATTTTACTGAATTTTAAGGATTTGTCTGAAGATGGTGCTGACTTAGAATACAAAGTCAGGAATAACTATTCGTGAGGGGTATTTGACTCATTGGACTGAAAAAGATCCCGATGGAAGTCGGGGATTATTGGTATTTCAAAAGTTTAAGCACCCTTGGTGAGTTTGAACGGACTTGGCCTGTTCAATGTAAACATAATTATCATTCGGGAAAGATTCAAGCCCCATTAAACCGGAAATTGGTATGAATGAAGGTGTAGGTAAAGAAAATACCGAGAGTGGATAAACTAATTGGCACAAGATTAACATTCCGAGGTAATATAATATGCTAAAATTCGAAAACAAAGAATTAGGAATATATAATTTTTGGCTTCCCAAAGAAATTGAAGCACAAATTATAAAATGTTTTGTTGGATTAAATGATCAATTACTTTTCCCTTATTATGCATGTAATTTCGAATCGTTCCCAGAAGACATTGATTACATAAAAGCTCGGACAAAGTTTATAAGCCAAGATCCAGTTTTCGAAGATATAACACTTTTAAATCCAAACGATTATATATATTGGTACGAGCCTATTGGCTTTGAGGATTTAGTGGGTATACTTAATAGGGATTATTTTACTTATAGATGTATTGTTGTTCCCAGAGATGGTTCGTTGAAAGATTGTAGATTTAAATTATTCACTTATGAGCATGCAATGTATATGGAAGAAGAAACAAGAGCCTTATATATTGAAGAAAGCAAAGAAAATGATTATGAAAATAATGTTTATCCGCTCGTAAGGAAAATTTCAATGGAAGTAACGAATGAAATGAAATTTTAAAACAGAAGGTGAAGACTCATAAAATTACTATTCGTATGCAGCAGAAATAAATGGAGAAGCTTAACTGCGGAGAAAATCTTTAATCTTTTGAATGAATATGATGTAAGGTCGGCAGGTACTGAAGAGGGTGCTCGGGTTAAGGTTACAGGTGGTCATATCGGCTGGGCAGATATCATTTTTGTGATGGAGAAGAAGCATGTCAGAAGATTAAGGGATAAGTATAGTTTTGAGCTGAATGGCAAGAAACTAATATGCTTGGATATCCCTGATGATTATACATATATGGATGAAGAGCTAATCGAGTTATTGAAAGCCAGAGTATCCGAATATATAGAAATACCAATTGAATTTTGAAAGAGAAAGAAGAAGCCTCAACTGGGAATAAAAATGATCATAGGAGCATTATGGATACCAAACTTGTTCCTGTTCCGTTGAAGAGAAAGAATCTGAATGTTGATCAACCCTGCTAGGAACTTTTTCAGAAATCCTTCGTTCTAAATTGCTTGCATTCCCAATATAATTTAGTTCGTAATCGAGTAAGGTGGTTTCAAACGATCGATTGCATGTTATGGTATCTCGTCCAATACTATTTTTCTTAATGGAGGTATCCGGATGTTGCAAGTTCAAGCTTTGGATCTTCTGAAAAAACAGTTGAAAATGTTCACACCTGTTGTTCTCGCCATTCTTATTTTTGGAATGTCTGTTTTGCCCGCTTTTGCGGCTACTCCTGGGAAAACGGTAAGCGCATCGGCAACGCTCGCTTATAATCTTAAAGGATTGAATCACAATGTGGCTGTGCAGAAAGCTTACATCGCAGATAAGTATCTTTATGTAACTCAGCGGTCTGGGGGAACATGCTATCTTTCACGATTGCTCATAAACGGAAATGACGCTACGTACGTGGATGAAATGACCGTTACCAACACTGGACATTGTCAGACCCTCGATATGTATACATACAACGGTATCAATTATTTCTATTTCAGTTCAAAGGCGGATCCTTCAACATCGAATTACTGGTCCCTCCAGGTGGCAAGACTTTCATACTCTGCCGGTACGACAGTTGATTATACGGCTCTTCATCGGTTCACCTACATGAATTATGCGAATAAAACGGGTGCAAGATTAGGGGAGACCTATCGTGTTGATGGGGGAGGCAATAGTAAATATACGGTTTTCCGGGTACAAACGAAAGAAGGTACTGTAACTTGGTCGATTTATGACACAGTGGCATTGAATAAACTTCTTGATAGCAACGACCAAGTTCGTATGGATAGTACGGCGGCGAAAAGCGCCTGTGTGACCAGTTATACGCAGTCGGGAGATGGTATAGTCAGACCGAACGGGTCTTTCCAGGGGGCTGATATGCTCGATAGTACAGAAATATATACATCAGGTGGAGCAGAAGGTCAAACCCCGCAGATTGCGATGATGACAAACACTGGAGCGTACAAAGCCCTTGTGAAAATTACGAATGTGGGGACTCATGAAATCGAGGGCGTACAGACCAAAAACGGCAACGTATATTTTACAATCGTTACGGATCCCGTAAATAAGAAGAATACGCAGAAAGTTTATTACGTTCCTGATAGCTTATTTAAATAACGGTCAAACCGGGTCAACCTGAGTGCGTAAAGTTTCCAAACAGAAATCAAGTGCAGACATAGTAAGCCGCCATTTTGGTGGCTTATTTGTCATCTTGAAGAAGTATTGGAGCTCACAACAGATGAATGCTTAGAATGTCGACCATCATCGGGTACATGGGAATATCGCTCTTACAACTGCAGCTCTAATTAGATCATTTTTTGAAATATAGACTGGAAAATATGGAAATTACAAGCGATGAGGGAGATAATAAATATAGGAAAGACGCCTTGTTCAATGGGATAAATATCGCGAAAGCATATGAAAGGAGTTCACTATGGAACATGAAGCGTTAGTTGCTCGGTTTCTTCATTTTCTGTCGGTTGAAAAGCAGCCTATTAGCTTGGCGTTTCTCAATGAACTTATTCAGAGGCATCAAGAGAGAGTAAGATGGGAAACGCTGACGAAAATACTCGATTGGAAAAAAGGAAATCGAACAGGAAACTACCTCCCTTCTATTGATACGTACATCGAGCGCATCGTGAACAAAGGGATGGGAGGAACATGCTGGACAAATGCAATAGGGTTTCATTGGCTGCTATCCAGGCTTGGATTTTCCGTTTCTTATATGTACATGGATCCTGGCCACTTGTGTTTGCGCGTGGACCTCGATCAACCTTACTATGTAGATGTCGGATATTGTGCTCCGCTATTTCAGGCATACCCGCTGTATCAATCTTTTCAAGTGAAAAATGTAAGGGAAGTCTTTACCTATCAGGTATCTCAGAATGAAATTCAGATTATTCGAAACCCCGGACCTACTAAAACCCTTGATCCCAATCCGATAGTATTAGAAAAAATGACTCCGCTGATTAGGAATGCGAACAATTGGGATACATCGCCTATGCTGCAAAACATTCAAATTTTCGGCTATATCAATGGAATTCCGACTTCGTTGAACGATAATGTGCTAAAGCAATATTTTCAGCATGAGAAGGTGGAAAGACATCTAAACCCTGACGAGCTGAGAGAATGGGTTACGGAAAAGTTTCAAATCGATCAGCAAATGTACGAAAATGCCTTAAGCATATTCAATGATAAGAAAACATAATGTATGGAGCCTCATCGAGAATACGTGTTATTAGATAGGAAGCAGATCTTATATGCTACCGAAATAAAATATTTACAGTAAACATTTAGTGTTAAAGTTCTGATACAATCACTGCCATTTTCTTAGTTTAATACATAAGATTGAAAATTTGATAGAGAGTAATTATATCAAATAAATGGTTGACAATGGAATTAATGTGCTATATAACTAGATTTATCACATTATCTGGGTATAATGTGATAAATTATGAAGAGGAGGAAGTGCAGCAATGAAACCTAGTGTGAAACGTCTTCTGGCCACAACACTGTCTACGGCAATTATTTTCTCTGTGACATCACCTGTATTTGCTAATGTTGTTCCTACAGCCACCACTCCAAGCGCGTTTGACAACTCTAATCTTTCAGAACTTGATAGAATTGAATTGGAACTGAGACAAGTTGACTACGTAGATCTTTTCAGAACCGTAGGTTCGAATCTTGGAATAGTTGAGGCTTCTGGTGAAGCAAGCACGTTGGGATGGAAAAGTAAAGCTGCAAAAGAAATAGCAAAAGATTTGATCAAAAAACTCAAGAATGTTGGATCTCGGGCTTGGAATGAGCAGATAGCTAACTACGTGAATAAAATCCCGTTATTGAGCGAAGGAGCAAAAGATAAACTTAAATATTATCTTGGCTATCAAGTGTTAATGGAAGCTTTAAATGTTATGCTTAACTTTACGGGCATAGCGGAGGATGGACTCACATATGCTTTTGAATATATTGGGTTGCCTAAATGGTTGGCGGAAATTGCAGCTAGAGCTATTGTCTTCTTTCTGTTGTAAGGCAAATAAAGGAGGAACTAAACGTGTATATACTGGCACTGATTATATTTATTATTACAGGTTTAGTATCCGTACTTGATATTTTGTTTGGTATAAGTAATTTAGGTGGTGAGGGGTTCAATCTGGCGATTAGAATTTCACGGTTGTTGTTCGTTTCCTCAGCACTATTTTTGTTGGTTCGAAAGGATAAAAGCAGTAAAAAGAAGGACTAGTTCCCACGAATCGAATTGCAAGGAGACAGGACTAACTTGGTATATCAAGGGGGACTTTGAGACGTACTCGTACGAATCCGGACTTCTAAAACATATGTTAGTTAGGAAGGTGAGCTAAAGCAGCTCACCTTTTCAATTTCAAGGGCTGTATAAAGTCGAAATAAAGAGTTAGTTAGAGAAAAGTGGTTATACAGAACCCTCTACTGAGTTTTTAGGCTAATCATGATCTTGACTTGATTTTCAGCAGTTCATTAAAATGGTCTTGTTCTTTCTCTTTAGTTACAAAGTACGCATGCTTTTAATAGCAAAGAGCGCAGCAATTTTGCGACGGCCGTTTACTGACGCAATACTCTTTTCGAATTAACTTTATAAATAAACTAAAGTCGCTCATTCTTGGGCGGCTTTTTCGTATTATTAGGTCAACCGGAATTTCTGGTTGGCCTATTTTTGTAGGTATACTAAGATGGTGGTAGCCGGGAGTACGTGCGACTTTTAGGGGGAAAACCCCGGAAAAAACTGTTCTCATACTACCCCCAATGACCATGTTTGAGCTGGTTGAGACATTGAAGATCTCGTATCACAAGCGAAGCTATGGGTTTGGGGCCATCGTGGGAGTGCCGGCGAGTATCATTCAGGAGGTCATTATGGTACCAGTAATAGGAATGGATGTATCAAAGGAAAACAGTGTCATTCAAGCCTTTTTACGGAGAAATGAACCCTATGGAAAAGCGAAACAGATTTATCATAACGAGCAAGGGTTTGAGTGACTCAGCGTTTTGTGTGCAGAGTTAAAAACAAGGACAGGAGCGGAGCTGGTAGTTATTATGGAAGCTGGGGGCATTATCACCGAGGGGTCGTTTGTTACCTGACTCAGAAGAACATTCATCATATTATTCTTAATCCGCTACAGTCCAAGTGAGTAAAAGGAATAGGGCTTCGTAAGGTGAAGAGCGATGAGGCAGATGCATGGAGCTTGGCCGAAAGATGCTTTGCCACACCGAATCTGGGATGAGTCGTACATGGAACTTCAACACGCTACCCGCCAGCATGAGTTTGTTACATCGTTATATGTGCAAGCCAAGCTCAACACTAGGGCATTGTTAGATCAAGTAATTCCGGCTTATGAAGGAGTGTTTAGCGACCTATACTCAGCTACATCACTACAAGTGCTCAGAGCTGTCTGCAAGGACAAATGGATGAGGCGGAGATTATAGAGAAAGTACTAATAAAACATGCTGGA
>NZ_JMDX01000207.1:0-10222 GCF_000935845.1 Paenibacillus sp. E194 | reverse complement strand
ATAGCGCTAATTTAATGGAGGATCTACTTGATAGATGTAACAAACAGCACTCTGCTTCCGCCTCTTCCGTCATAGTTCGTATGTATGGGTAAGCCATCGATTTCGCTGTCTCCATCTTCCATTCGAAATCCCATCTTCGTATGGAATGCGATCGAAGTCGTATTAACAGGTGAAGTCACACAGCGGACGGTGTCGCAATCATATTGCCGTACGGTATCGAAGAACGTTTCGTACATCCTTTTTGCGATTCCGGACTTTCGATGATTCGGGTGAACACCGATAAAGTGAATATAGGCCTCGTTCGGATAGGTTTGCGACACGAACCCAATTAAGAAGGCGACCATTTCCCCGTCTTGTTCTGCAATAAAGCTCGTTTGTTGAAAATGGACAAAAAACAATTTTGGCAGCATATCAGACATATTTCTGCCACCCCACCAATCATTAAGAACAGAAAGCACGCTCGTATAATCGGACGTTCTCACTGCACAAATTTTCATGCCCAGCACCTCACTTATGCGAATAATATATAAATTTTACCATGAATTAAGGAGAATCTTGTATATCATATATTGCGTCAGTCGCGTGTTTGCAGCCCATTACATGAACAGCTTCATGGATGGTCGTAATACTTTTACCATGTTCATTGGATTGGAAATAAGCGAAGATAGAGGCAGAAGAACGTATCGGGAAAGGGGAACATTACGATGATTATTTCTTTTGACCAAGCGGCACCTTGGAAGGGGAGACCTTCCATTTATTCATACATACGAGATCAAGGGGAGTCAGTAAATGGCTCTTTGCCGGATGACGACGAATTCTGGGCTGACAACAAGTTACGGTGGGCATCAGGTGCCTTGGACGGAGTGCTCAGCCACCATGCAGCAGGCAGTGAGAGGAATGAAGAGGTAGACGAGATCGTCGAATTGCTGGTGAAGCAATCTAAGGAGATGAAGCATGCTACGCGAAAGGCGCTGTATATGAAGCTCGTTACGGCTCAAATAAGCAGCATGATTGACGATATATTGGAGCAGGTACGTGCACATCCAGGCATACAACCAGAGCCCGTATTCCATGAAGCGGTATGGCTCGCAGAGCAAGGGGCACATCGCAATGTCGTGAAGTTTGGTATTGCGCTGCTCGGCCTATTCCAAAATGAACAGGTGAAGGAGCTGCTTCTTACTCTAGGCAAACATGATGAGTTCACGCTGTATGCGGCAGTCGCGATTCGAAATGGAATGGACGACAGCAATGAGGTGCTGTGGGAATTAGCCAAGCATGTTCATGGTTGGGGGAAAATCCATCTCGTTGAGAGGCTGGAGCCGGCAACGCAGGAAATTCGAGATTGGCTGCTGCGCTATGGATGCCAGAACAATGTTATGAATGAATATTTGGCATGCATATGTGCGAGAAATGGAGGCTTGCAGGAGGCGCTATCCACCGAGCAGGTTGACTGCGAATTGTATGACGGTGCGACGGATATCATTGAAGCTTTGTTAAATGGAGGCCCCGCAGAGGATATCGATGATTATGAGTATGCTCCACAAGTGTTATCGAATTATGTAAGGTTGGCGCGTGAAATGTGTTCCACGGTCAAGCACCTGTCGGTTATGTTCCATCTGCACGACTTCTTGGCCCAAAATGAGGAGAGATGGAACGAGCGGATGTCGGCAGGATGGACGGAGCAGCTTAGAACCGATACGATGAGAGCTGCTCAAGTGATCATTGCCCAGCCGAAATGGAAGGGGAACGTGCTGGATGCAATTGAATCGAGCGAATCGGTGAATCGCTATTATGGCATAGCATGCGCAGGGGAACTCGGAATAGATATTTGGGAGACCCTTTATCATCAGCTTGCGGAGGATCCACTGCAAGATGCCCTTTACCTACAACTCATGGAATCAGAAGACCCAAGCAGAATTCAGAAGCTGGCACAGTTCGCTGAGGAGCACCTGCCGCTGCAGCATATCGCGACAGGCCCGGGGGATGAGATGGGGCTTGGGAAAGAGTATATTGCCCATCAATGCTTAAATTGCATCTTGCAGAGCTTGGATCGATTCGCTGGAATTGGAGAGAGACTCATTAAGGCCGGTCTAAATAGTCCTGTCGTTAGAAATCGGAATATGGCGCTGCGGGCATTAGAAGGCTGGGACGCTACTTCTTGGGGCGAGCAGCTCATCGGGGCGGTCATTCATTTGTCTGAAGTAGAGACGGAAGAATCAGTAAAAGAACGAATTCGTGCGCTGCGAGAAGCAAAAGGCGTTTGAATATAAGAATAGAAATCATATTTTATTTGGAGTTGAAGGAATATATGGCATATCAACATATAGATGGCGTACGGGTCTGGGGCAACCCGGAGGAGAGCGCCGTTGCGCAAGCGAAAATGTGCGCCAAGACAGGCAATGTGGTTCAAGCCCTGCTGATGGCGGATCATCATAAAGGATACAGTCAGCCGATTGGCGGGGTCGTAGTCTATGACGGGCAAATCTCGCCTTCAGGCGTCGGGTATGACATTGCCTGCGGGAACAAAGCAGTCCGTACTCATTTGACAGCAGAAGATATCAAGCCTAGATTACCGAAAATCATGGACGAAATCACCCGCAAAATCTCCTTCGGGATGGGGCGAGTCAATAATGAAAAGGTGGATCACGATCTCTTCGATGATCCAGACTGGAGCGTCTATCGAGCGATTGGCAAGCAGGAGCATGACAAGTTGAAAGCATTGGCTCACAATCAGCTTGGTACCGTCGGAAGCGGCAATCATTTTGTAGACTTGTTCGAGGAAGTAGGGACAGGGCGGCTGTGGATTGCGAATCATTTCGGGAGCAGAGGATTCGGACATAAGACGGCGAGCGGATTCATGAATCTGGCTGTCGGACGGGAGTTCCTTGCCAGTGCTCCTGGAGAGAAGATGGATCAGCCTCCTATCCTTCTTTATTTGAGCAGCGAGGTTGGAGATATGTATTATCGTGCCATGAAGCTGGCTGGACGGTATGCCTATGCAGGACGGGATTACGTAATCGAGCAAGTGCTGGCGATACTGGGTACGGATGCTGATCTTGAGGTGCACAATCACCATAACTATGCATGGAAAGAAACGCATAACGGCAAGGAAGTCGTGGTTGTCCGTAAAGGGGCGACTCCTTCCGCACCGGGTCAGGTCGGCTTTATCGGCGGCAGTATGGGCGACATATCGGTAATTGTGAAAGGCAAGGACAGCACAGAGAATAGGGAAGCCTATTACAGTACCGTTCATGGTGCGGGACGGATCATGAGCCGGACGCAGGCGGCAGGCAAAATGAACTGGAAGACCCGAACTCGAAGCGGCGGTAAAATTACGACAGCGCAAATGATGGAGGCCGTGCGAACATTCGGCGTCGAGCTGCGCGGAGCGGGCACGGACGAGAGTCCGTTTGTGTATCGGAAGCTGCAGGAGGTATTGGATGCACATGCAGAAACGATCGAAGTGATGCAAACGTTGAAGCCGATCGGTGTGTGTATGGCCGGTGCAGATGAGTTCGATCCGTATAAGGACTAATAACAGACTTCGATATTGTAAATAAATAGAGGTGATATAGAATGATGCTCTTTCTATTAAGTAATTACATCACGTCCAGCCTGTAAGGGATGATATCGGACTCCCTTGGCTACTTTGCAGGCTGGGCCTTTTACCAAGGGGCGTGATGGAATGAAGAGCAAGTGCAAAAATCGAACTCGTGCATACTATCGGCATCATCGAAGAAGAGTAATTCAACGTAAGAGCAAGACTGCTAAGCGATTAGGTTGGTTCGTGTCGTCTGTGGGAAGGCTCGCAAAAGGGAAAGTCCATTGTTCTTGTTATTATTGCAGAGAAAAGACAAGAGAAGTCGGATTTCCTCGGTCTCAACTTGCACAGCTAGAACGAATAAAGGATTTGATGGACGCCGATTCGTGGGAATAAATGAAGTGATGCAACGGACGAAAGTAGATCACGAGAATGATGATGAAATGGAACCAATGCGGGTCATTGATAGTTAGCTGGTAGCAGTACACAGTTGAAACAAACATGAAAGAAGTACGCTCTGATACGGGAATAGAGCGTTCTTTTTTTTGCGTTCACAAAATCCAATACTTTACAATTTAATTAAATTCTATGATAATCAAGAAATATATCATATTTTATGGAGGTGCTTCATGAATCAAGTCTATATGACAAGTATAGGTAAATTTCTTCCTGGCTCTCCGGTTAGTAATGATGAAATTGAAGATTATCTAGGCAAAATTGGAGGCAAGACCTCGAAGACAAAGCGGATTATTCTAGAGAAGAATCAAATACGTTATCGCTACTACGCAATGAACAAAGAACAACAGAGTTTATATACGAACGCTGAAATGGCTGCTCTAGCAATACGAGATGCAATAGAACGAAATGAAAACATAGCAGAGCAGGATATTGGCTTCCTAGCAACAGGAACGACAAGAGCCGATTTGCTTCTTCCTGGCTTTGCGAGTATGGTACATGCCGAAGCGGGCTTGCCAGTAATGGAGATATCCTCGCACTCGGGTTTATGTGCAAGCGGTATGCAGGCACTTAAATATGCGTATTTACAAATTAAATCTGGCGAACAAGAAGCAGCAGTCGCATGTGCCAGTGAATTTTTGAGCCGTGAATTTAAGCATACGAAGTTTGAGGCGCAGTCTGTACATAGCAATGGGCGTGTGCCGTTCGACACGGACTTTTTGCGATTTATGCTGTCGGATGGTGCAGGCGCGGCTATATTGCAGGACAAGCCCTCTGCGAAGGGGTTATCGCTGCGCATCGAATGGATTGATAATAAGTCCTATGCAAATGAGTATGATGTGTGCATGTATTCGGGTATGGATAAGGACAGTGGAATTTCTTCCTGGCTTGATTATGCCTCCATTCATGAAGCGGCGGATCAAGGGGCGCTAAATCTGAAGCAAGACGTCAGACTGGTTAATGAAATCATGACGGTAGGTGTTCGTCGATTTTTGGAGCTGGTACAGGAAGGCCGGATTGAACCTGAGACCATCGATTGGATGGTTTGCCACTACTCGTCGCATTTTTTCAGAGATGAGATATTCCGGTTGTTGGAGCAGGGCGGGGTAACGATACCAGCAGCGAAATGGTTTACGAATTTATATACAAAGGGAAACACGGCTTCCGCTTCGATATACATTATGCTGGAGGAACTCATGAATGAGGGGCATCTAATGGAAGGGCAGCAGGTGCTGTGCATCGTTCCCGAAAGCGGTAGATTCCAAACCTCGATTATGATGCTGACAGCAGTTGGGCCTTCGGTCGAAGAATAGAATTGGTAGATGGCATTTCTAGATAAATGGATCATCAAGTAGGCAAGGCAGAGAGTGGGGAGCCACTCTCTCTTTTTTTAATTTCAGAAGTACGACAAGGGGGTGAACGCGCCCCTCATAGAGGTTGGACACCCGTCAACTTCAGGATAAATACAAGGAGGATAACCACGCAAATGCCTAGAGGAATCGAAGCAAATGTCGCCCCAACGATTGCTATCCCTCCGCCTCGCGCAGAATGTCTCGCTCTGATCCCTAATGCAAATCCAATTATGTTCAAGATAAAGGATGTAATCATGACGGGCTTTAGTTTGGACGTGAATATGGAGTTATACTTGATCACCTCGTTCAGATGATTCAATATGTATAGAAATGACAGGATACCAAGTAGGCTGAACATAAGGGAAGCAACTGCTTGCCCCTGTCTATTTACGGGAGCCTTGGGTGAAGGTGACACAGGTTTAGCAGCAGGCTTGCTGGTCGATGTCTTATCAAGTTCTGTCACTTTTGCCGGCTTCCCTGATTGTGGGTTGATCGAAGCAGGGCGAAGCGTTCTGGGCTGCTCACGAGTTCTACGATTTCTATCAGGCGCTGCTGTTCCGCTGGGTGATTTCACTGTGGTTCTGTTGATAGGTTTTACTGGCGTTCTAGATGGACGCTGCTGCACAATTTGTTCTCCTTTCGTAGGAGGATTAGGTTTTAGGAATCAGTCAATACTATATAAGTAATCGGCAGAATTGAGTCAGAAACTTTGTTGATTTTATAATCTCTATTCTTTCTATTATGATAGATCGTGTACGAATGTCCTCTCTTCACGGTGAGGACATTTCTTTGCAATGAAGCGAAGGATGAGCGGGATGCAGGGATAGGAAGAGCGTTTGCTGGATAGGAATAAGTGGCAATTTTTCCTATTAATACTTTAGAAACGAATAAATTTTCTTTTAACTATATATTTTTAAAAGAAAATTTAGTATTATTTATAACGGAATCCGAATGATACGTTAAAAATCATTTTTGTTTGTTCGGTTTTGCGACACTTTGTACGGATATAACATAGAATACATTTACTTCACATGAAGTGTTGATGTATGGAATGGAGACAAGATGAAGAAAAAGATTTATTTTAACCACGATGGCGGCGTTGATGATTTGATTTCTTTGTTTTTGTTATTGCAAATGGATAACGTTGAGTTGACAGGTGTATCCGTTATTCCGGCGGATTGCTACTTAGAACCGGCGATGTTTGCAAGCCGTAAAATCATTGATCGCTTCGGAACAGGCGGGCTAGATGTAGCTGCGTCTAATTCGCGTGGGAAAAATCCTTTCCCGAAAGACTGGCGCATGCATGCATTCTACGTGGATGCTCTGCCGCTCTTGAATGAATCTGGCAAGGTCGTAACTCCGGTTGCGGACAAGCCGGCTCATGAACACATTATTGATACGCTGCGTGCAACGGAAGGCAAGACGACCTTGTTGTTCACAGGTCCGCTGACTGATCTTGCTCGCGCATTAGATATGGATCCAACAATTGAAGAGAAGGTAGAACGCCTTGTATGGATGGGCGGTACATTCCGCGAAGCGGGCAATGTGCATGAGCCTGAGCATGACGGAACGGCAGAATGGAACGTATTCTGGGATCCGGATGCTGCTGCTCGCGTGTGGGAGAGTGGAATCGGGATTGATCTCGTAGCGCTGGAAAGCACGAACCAAGTACCGCTTACACTGGATGTCCGTGAACGCTGGGCTGCAGAGCGCAAGCATATCGGGGTTGACTTCCTCGGTCAATGCTACGCAATGGTGCCGCCGCTCGTTCATTTCTCTACGAACTCGACGTACTATCTGTGGGATGTATTAACGACTGCCTTCGTTGGCAAGAGCGATCTTGTGAAGGTACAGACGGTGAACAGCAAGGTAATTACCGAAGGTGCTAGCCAAGGCCGTACGGTAGAAACGGCAGACGGTCGTCCGGTACAGGTCGTATACGATGTAGACCGCGATGCATTCTTCGACTACATGACAGACCTAGCGAAAAAAGCAACAGAGAAGAGGGAATCATAATGTCAGAGAAGAAACGCGTCATTATTGATACCGACACAGCAGGAGACGATACAATTGCGATCTTAACGGCCCTTCACTATTTCCAAGTCGAAGGCATTATGATTACAGGCGGTAATGTGCAGTTCGATCAACAGGTAGAAAATGCACTGTATACGGTTCAGGTTGCAGGACATAGCGGCAAGGTTCCGGTGTACAAGGGATATGAAGGCCCAATTATGGGACTTGGCCACAAAGAGCATCGTACTGTAGAGGACGTACACGGCAAGGACGGGATGGGCGATTCCTTTTTCGAAAAGGCGATTCAATCCCCTGCAACTGGACATGCGGTTGATTTCTTAATTGATACGGTGCATAACAATCCTGGGAAAATTCATCTGCTGGCGATTGCACCGCTGACGAATATTGCGATGGCCATCAAGAAGGATCCGACCATTGTACCGTTAATCCCGCATCTGTATATTATGGGCGGCACGAACAATGCGCTCGGTAACATTACGCCGACGGCAGAGTATAACTTCTATGTTGACCCAGAAGCGGCTAAGATCGTGCTTCACTCAGGCATTCCAATCACGATGGTTGGCTGGGAAATGTGCACGCAATATTCCATCATGGACGACAACGATCATGCGGAAATTGAGCAGCTCGGCACAAAGGGTGCGAAATTCTTCAAGGACGTGAACAAGGTCGTCATGCGCTTCAACAAGACCGTTCACCGTCTGAATGGTACAACGCATCCAGATACGCTGCTGGCAGCAGTTGCGGCAGATGAGTCGATTATGACGAACTCTCATCTCTATCATGTAGATGTAGAGACGGTGGGCGAGCTGACAAGAGGCTACAGCCTAGTCGATATCAACAATCGCTTGGAGCGCACGCGCAATGTTCGCGTATGTGAAGCGATCGATCGCGATGCGTTTAAGGGAATGCTATTTGATGTATTAAAATCCATAAACTAACATAGAATATTCGAATTCATGCAAGTGAAAATGAAGAGGTCTTTCCGACCCTTTCGTATTACAATCTTGGCCATAGACTCGATGAAGAAAGGATCTGTATATGCAATACATTTGGGGGCTTCTAGGCATTTTAGGCATTCTCGTTATAGCGCTGGCATTATCTAAAAATCGCAAGGCGATTAATCCGAGAACGGTCATTGGCGCGTTCGCAATTCAATTCATTTTCGCCTTAATCGTACTGAAATGGGAATTCGGCAAGACGATGCTGAACTACTTATCCAAAGTGGTACAGAGCATCATTGATTCCACGAATGCAGGGATTCAGTTCTTGTTCGGTGGGATACTCGGGGCAGAGAAGGCGGGCTTTACGTTCGCACTGCAGGTGCTGCCGATCATCATTTTCTTCTGTTCCCTAATCGCAGTTCTGTATTACCTCGGCATTATGCAGTGGGCAACGAAAATCATTGGCGGATTTCTATCTAAGGTACTCAAGACGAGCGAAACAGAATCCATGTCAGCGGCAGCGAATATTTTCCTCGGTCCAACCGAAGCGCCGCTTGTTGTTAAGCCTTATATCGAGAAAATGACCAAGTCGGAGCTGTTCGCGATTATGGTCGGCGGGCTGGCGTGCGTGTCTGGTTCCGTACTGGGCGGATATGCGATGCTTGGCGTACCGATCGAATACTTGCTTGCGGCAGCATTCATGGGAGCACCAGGTGGCTTGTTGATGGCCAAGATCATGATGCCGGAAACAGATCACCATCTTCGAGTGGAAAAGGTTCAGATGGTCAAGGATACGGAGTCTCGTAATGTCATCGACGCTGCTGCTCGCGGTGCCTCGGACGGTCTGAAAATTGCTGCTGGTGTAGGAGCGATGCTTCTGGCGTTCATCTCGCTCATCTTCCTAGTGAACATGATCATCGGCTGGGTTGGCGGCGTGTTCGGCATTGAAGCATTGACGCTCGAGCAAATTCTCGGCTACCTGTTCGCACCGATCGCCTTCTTGATCGGTGTGCCATGGAGCGAAGCGCTGCAAGCAGGTTCCTTCATCGGGCAGAAGTTCGTCTTGAACGAATTCGTCGCGTACACTTCGTTCGCGCCTGAGATTGCAAGCTTGTCTCCGAAGAGCGTAGTCATCATCAGCTTTGCGCTGTGCGGCTTTGCCAATCTGGCAGCCATCGCGCTGCTTATTGGAGGTCTGGGCGGTATAGCTCCTTCCCGCAGACAGGATCTCGCTGAGCTTGGCTTCCGCGCGATCATTGCTGCAACACTTGCGAACTTGCTAAGTGCAGCCATTGCGGGGATGCTTGTATAACATAACACCATTTTAAGAAATGAAGAGGCGGCCGCTTCTCTGGATTAATACAGAGAACGGTCGCCTTTTTTTACTTGAAAGGTTGATATGAAAATATGTAGGTACTTGAAATTTTCAGAAAAAGGTATACAATAATTAAAAGTTGATGTTAGGAAACTTTTTTGGGTGAGGAAAAAAGGTGGGCTGATTATGGAGTCAGGAAAAGGCAGATTCTTTCACAAAACACAAAATGGCTCAAGCTTAGAGGAAATAAATAATACGGTTCCGATACCTCAAGATGCAGGTTTCTGGAGAAAGCTGCTAGCTTATTCAGGACCGGGTGCATTAGTCGCAGTAGGATACATGGATCCTGGCAATTGGGTTACCTCCATTGCGGGTGGGTCGCAGTTTGGTTATTTGCTGCTATCGGTTATTCTCATATCCAGTCTGATTGCCATGTTATTGCAGAGCATGTCTGCGAAGCTAGGAATTGTGACCGGAATGGACTTGGCGCAAGTTACCCGGTTGAAGACAGGCAAAAAATGGGGATTTGTCCTATGGATTATTACAGAGCTGGCCATTATGGCTACAGATATAGCTGAGGTTA
>NZ_JMDX01000206.1:0-10268 GCF_000935845.1 Paenibacillus sp. E194 | reverse complement strand
TAGCGACTCCACGGCGCATTTCCTGTTCTCCGAATTCGGTTGCCTGGATCCACACAATTCGACGATCATCCTGGTCTCGCTCTCGAATAATTAGAGCATTCTTCTCCATCCGATCCATCAATGTTGTAATCGCAGCAGGAGTCGTAGCTAAGTGGGGCAACAGATCAGAAGGCTTAACCTTCCCATATTCCGCAATTCGCTCTAATACGGTTAACTGGCTCTCTGTCAAGCTTGGCGCCAGGGACTCGTCCATCATTGACTTATAATCCTTGGATAACTTCGACCATAGCTTGGCAAATTCGGTTGCATGCATGCAAACGACTCCCCCTTTATTCCATGTCGATCTACAAACACCTAAATTATACCACAGCAAAGTAGATAGAACATCCCTAATCTTAGCATAATACCATTTAATTACAAATTTGTTGCCAAAGAAAGTTCAGGAACCAAGCAATCAACTTGCACATATACTGTTGTATAGGCATCTGCACACCAACTTCTCACTAATTTGATGCTTTAACTGCGAGGAGGGGACACAATGGATCAGGACAAATCCGGTATTTTCCGCAAAGCAATGGAGATCGGGATCATAAAAGACCCACAATGGATAGAACGACTCGATGAGCCAGTACCATTGTGGGTCCTATTAGAGATTATCAATACCCTGCACGATGTGTTGAATCCACCGCATAAGCCATTCGATTAGACGGATGGTGGGGTAATAATCGTCGTATTTACAATACTATCTTCCTTATCGATTGCAACCAAGCTTCGGCCTTGCGCTCTCTTATCCATAAGAGGGGCATGTTCAGTTATAAGCTGATGCAAGTGTCCCTGTTCCGTAATGATCGTAATCGGATACGATTCCTTACTGAAGTAAGCGCCGATTAACTTCTTCCCATTCGGCTTCACTCGCTTCCCTTCTTTGAACTCGAATGTAGCCATTCCTTTACCGCCGCGTCCCTGTGTTGGGTAATCCAGCAGCAACGAACGCTTGCCCCATCCAATATCCGTTAGAACCGTAATCTCGCCCTCTTCACCAGTGACCCGAAGAGCTGCTGTGATTGCATCGTCATCCTTAAGCTGCATTCCACGAACACCACCAGCTGCACGTCCCATCGGATTCACTTCCGCTTCTGTAAATCGGATAGACATTCCTTGCTCTGTCACGAGAAGAAGATCTGCTGCCCCATCACTGAGCATGACAGCCAACAACGCATCTTGGTCTGCTACTTTACAAGCAGCGACTGCCCCTGTGCGGTTGGTTTCGTATTCCTTAAGCATCGTACGCTTCACTTGGCCACGACGCGTAACGAACAAGAGCGAACTCAACTCGTCTGCGAATGACTTGACTGGAATGACAGCTACGATAGAGTCTTCCTTCGCAATCGGAATCACATTGACGATGGCTGTACCATTGTCCTTCCACTTGAACTCTGGAATCATATGGACAGGCAAGGAGAAATATTGTCCACGCTGCGTAAAGATAAGCAGGCGATCCAAGGTGTTCACTTCATAAATTTGACGGATGTAGTCGCCTTCCTTAACGCCAGATGCATCCCATTCTCCGCCAGATCGTGTGAAGGATAGTTGACTCGTCCGCTTAATGTATCCATCATTGGACAAGGTGACGAGAACATCTTCAGCATTTACGATGACCTCAAGGTTTACCTTGATTTCCTCAACTTCTCCCTGCACGACTGAACGGCGATCAATTCCATATCGATCACGAATATCCGTCAGTTCCTTCTTAATTACCTTCATCAGCTTCTTGCTGCTCTCTAGAATCGAGCGAAGATCGGCAACCTTCTTGCGAATATCCTCTAATTCCTTCATCAATGAAGTCAATTCCAGATTCGTCAAGCGATACAGTTGCAATGTCAAGATCGCATCAGCTTGACGTTCAGAGAAGCCAAATTGTTCAATCAAGTTGTGTTGTGCATCCTGACGATTCTTCGAAGCTTTGATAGTCGCGATAACCGCATCTAATATATCAAGCGCCTTGACCAAGCCTTCCAGCACATGTGCCCGGTCTTCTGCCCTCGACAAGTCATATTGGGTACGATTCGTGACAACTTCCTTCTGGTGTTCAATGTAGGCTTGGAGCATAGGCAAAATGCCCATTTGCATCGGAGCCTTGTTCACGATCGCTACCATGTTGAAATTATAAGTCACTTGTAAGTCCGTCTTCTTGAATAAATAGTTCAAAATGCCGCTCGCATCCGCGTCCTTCTTCAGTTCAACGACGATACGCATCCCTTCGCGTCCACTTTCATCACGAACCTCTGCAATGCCGTCTACCTTCTTCTCCAACCGGATGTTCTCCATTGCGGTAACGAGACGCGACTTCACGACCTGATACGGGATTTCGGTAATGACGATCTGCTGACGACCACCGCGCATCTCCTCAATATCCGTCTTCGCGCGAATGTAAATGCGACCCTTACCCGAACGATATGCATCGCGAATGCCTTCCGCACCCATGATGATTCCGCCTGTAGGGAAGTCTGGACCCTGCACAATGTTAATAATCTCATCCAGATCAATCTCAGGCTTGTCGATCATGGCGATGCATGCCTCAATCACTTCCCGCAAATTGTGTGTCGGAATTTCCGTTGCAAAACCGGACGAAATCCCACTAACGCCATTTACGAGCAAGTTCGGGTAGCGCGAAGGCAATACAACAGGCTCTTCTTCCGTATTATCAAAGTTCGGACGGAACGGAACCGTGTCTTTCTCAATATCCCGAAGCAGCTCCATCGCAATGGAAGATAATCTTGCTTCTGTATAACGCATTGCAGCTGCCGGATCATCATCGATTGACCCCCAGTTGCCGTGACCGTCAATCAGGACATGCCCCATCTTCCATGGCTGCGCCATACGCACCATGCCGTCATATATCGAAGAATCCCCGTGCGGGTGGTAATTACCCATGACGTCCCCGACCGTTTTGGCGGACTTGCGGTACGGTTTGTCCGGTGTGTTGCCGGATTCATACATCGCATACAAGATGCGTCGCTGTACCGGCTTGAGACCGTCCCTGACGTCGGGTATCGCGCGATCTTGAATGATATATTTGGAATAGCGCCCGAAGCGGTCGCCAACCACGTCTTCCAAGAACGCGGGTTTGAATTGTTCCGATACGCTCATGTGTCTCTCACCTTTCTATTCCTCGAACTCCGCAAAATCAACGTTCTCTACGATCCAGCGCTTACGCGGCTCCACCTTGTCGCCCATTAATGTCGTCACGCGGCGCTCCGCCTTGGCTGCGTCATCGATCTGCACCTGCAGCAGTGTTCTTGTCTCCGGATCCATCGTCGTTTCCCACAGTTGATCGGGATTCATCTCGCCAAGACCTTTATAACGTTGAATTTCAGCACTTTGTCCGAACTGCTTTACGTAGCTGGCAAGCTGCTCGTCCGTCCAAGCATAGCGAACCGTCGAGTGCTTGCCCTTCTTATGCGATATCTTATAGAGCGGAGGCTGTGCAATATATACCTTGCCCTTATCAATGAGCTGACGCATATAACGATAGAAGAACGTGAGCAGAAGCACCTGAATATGTGCACCGTCTGTATCGGCATCTGTCATAATAATGATCTTCGCGTAGTTGCTCTCATCCGCATCGAAGTCGGAGCCTACACCCGCTCCGATTGCATGGATAATTGTTCGATATTCATCATTCTTCAAGATGTCGGCCAGCTTGGCCTTCTCCGGGTTCATCGGCTTTCCCTTCAGCGGCAGGATTGCCTGCGTCTTGGAATCGCGCCCCTGCTTCGCAGAACCGCCCGCCGAGTCCCCTTCGACGATGAAGAGCTCATTGCGTGTATAGTCCTTCGACTGCGCTGGTGTCAGCTTGCCGTTCAGGTTCGAGCTTTCGCTGCGCTTCTTGCCTGAGCGCACATCCTCTCTTGCCTTACGTGCCGCTTCACGCGCCCTCGACGCCTGAATGGCCTTCTTGACAAGCATTTGTGCAGTTTGTGGGTTCTCCTCCAAGAAAATGCTCATATGCTCTGCTACGATTGTATCTACAGCGCCCCTAGCAATGGCACTACCAAGCTGATCCTTCGTCTGACCGACAAATTCCACATCGGACATCTTCACGTTAATAACCGACATCATGCCTTCACGCAGGTCGTTGCCATCTAGGTTTTTATCTTTTTCCTTTAACAAGCTGTTCTTGCGCGCATATTCATTCATCACACGCGTGTAGGCTGTCTTGAACCCTGTCTCATGCGTACCGCCGCCACGAGTTGGAATCGAGTTTACGAACGATACGATTGTCTCCGTATACCCATCGTTATATTGAAGTGCAATCTCAACCTCAATATCATCCTTCTCAGCAGTGAAATGAATCACTTCATGCAGCACGTTTTTATCTTCATTTAAAAAACGTACAAACTCGCTTGCTCCGCCTTCATATAGGAAAGTTTCTTCCTTCCCTGTCCGCTCATCCTTCAATGTGACCCGTAAGCCAGAGTTCAAAAATGCAATCTCCTGCAATCGTTCAGCAAGATTGTCATAATTCAAATGAATATTGCCATGGAATACCTTCGCATCCGGCTTAAACGTTACCTTCGTACCTGTGCGATTCGTATTACCGACAATCTCCAGCCCCGTTACCGGTTCGCCGACATGCTCCTTGCCTTTCTTATCCGTCCATGTCTCAAAGCGCATGCGATGAATCTTGCCTTCTCGACAAATCTCCACCTCAAGCCATTCCGATAACGCATTCGTGACTGAAGCGCCAACGCCGTGCAGACCGCCAGATTTCTTATAGCCTGCACCACCGAACTTACCACCCGCATGCAAGATCGTATAGACGACCTGCGGGGTCGGTACCCCTGTCTTATGCATACCTGTCGGAATTCCTCGTCCATTGTCTCGAACGGTGACCGACTGGTCCTTGTGAATTGTCACATCAATCTGAGAGCAAAATTTGGCGAGATGCTCGTCGACAGCGTTGTCTACGATTTCCCATACCAGATGATGCAGCCCCGAAGAGCTTGTACTGCCAATATACATCCCTGGCCGTTTGCGTACCGCGACAAGCCCTTCGAGCACTTGAATGTCGTCAGCCCCATACTCAGAATTGCGGTTGCCAGATGCCCCCCCATTCTCAGGCGACTGTCCGAACATATCGACTTGCTCGACCATTCATGCTCCTCCTTCAAAAATACATGTAGTACATAATCAATAATCATGCGTGTTCCATTCCATAATACGTGCTTCATACCAAAATGCGTGCTTCATAAATAAAATGCTACCTTATTAGCGTTCCAACCTTCGTTGGCAAAAGAAAATCTGCCGCTGCCGGACGAGAGGAACAAAATGCTCCATTACTTATATCGTCCGGATGCAAACAGATGTTTCGCATTCTTGTATATTTTAATTCAAGATGTCCTGTTTCGTAAAGACACGGAATGCAATGAATAGGGAAATAATGCCCCATACACTTAATACAGCAAGCGAAAACGGCAAGCTCATTCCTTCTACAGGGGCTGGTGTACCCGCCATGTAGTCCGTCAATTTCAAGTTAATCATGAACAGATATTTGGCAGTCGGCCAAGAAGAGGCCATATTATACAAGATGGTACCTGCAATCAGGGTAGCCATTAAGGTTACAATACTTGCTGCTGTGCTCCGGACGAGCACAGATATCATAAACCCCAGTGCTGCCACTACGATGCTGGAGAACCAGATCAGACCGCATTGCATAAGCAAGTACAGCCATGAAGGAAGCGTATGTACGGCATTGAAATCTACGTTCGTGCCCGCTACTGAGAATCCGGTAAATATCGGAAATGACCATCCTCCATAGCCGAATACAGCACCTGAAATCAAATATGCAAGCAGTGCTGTCATCACGACAATGATTCCGGTAAACATCATCAGGACAACCCATTTGCTCATTAATACCTTCCACCTGCGAACCGGCCTAGTCAGCAGCATCTTGATCGTGCCGGTAGACCGCTCCGATGAAACGATGTCCGAAGCAATCGCCATAACAAGCAGCGGAATGAACAGTGTCACTGCATTGTCCATAAAAGTACGGGTAAAGGTCACTCCGTTCGGCTCACTCGGGTTCACATCATGATCCAAATAATATTGCAGCTGCTGCAGCATAATGAGCCGATACTTCTTCCATTCTTCGGGTATTCGGTCGCTTCCGAGCGAATTTTGAATATCGGTGATACGCTGCTGCAACTCCAGTCGCCAGTCATCTTTAAACTTCGCCCTACTGTTCTCCGCCATCTTCATTTGCGCATAGGTGAAGACAGGAATTAGCACGATCAATATGAGCATGATGACATAAAATCGTTTTTTCTTCAACACTTTTAACGTTTCATTATGGATAAGCGGCAGCAAGCTACTCAATGCGTTCACCCTCCGTTAATTCTAAAAATAGCTGTTCAAGGGTAGGCATAATATGCTGGATTCCTTCGATTCGGATGCCAGCATGCATCATTTTGCGATTCAGTTCTGGAATGATGTCCGGTGCAGTTTCTGTTACGATTGCGTAGTCAGGTATCCCGATCAAGGTAGACTCATCAATCGGCGCAGTTTCTCGGCTATAGATCGTAACTCCTTCATTGTCTGCTAACAGCTCCATAGCCCGCTCCGCAGGCTGAGCCTGCCATACTACGAATTGATTGCGTCCCGTAAGCAACTGTTCGACATCGTCTACAGCGAGTACTTCACCATGGCTGATAATCGCAACGCGATCGCACATCAATTGGATTTCACTTAACAAGTGACTGGAGACGAACACAGCCATACCACTGTCAGCCAGCGTACGGATAAATGATCGCAGCTCCTTAATGCCGAGTGGATCTAATCCATTCGTAGGTTCATCCAGAATGAGCAGCTTCGGTTCAGCAAGCAGTGCTTGCGCAATCCCAAGCCGTTGTCTCATGCCTAATGAATAGGTCTTCACTTTATCATGAATTCGATTCGACAACCCAACGATCTCGACAACTTCTTGAATACGTTCTTGACCAATGCCGCTTACCATCCGTGCGAAATGTTCTAAATTTTCCCATCCTGTCAGAAAGTTATACATTTCCGGGTTCTCTACGATACAGCCAACATGCCGCAGTGCCCGCTCTGGATCTCGATTCACATCCAGACCACATACTTGAATCCGGCCTGAAGTGGGAGTAATTAAGTCCACCAGCATTCGAATGGTCGTCGTCTTACCAGATCCATTCGGCCCGAGGAAGCCAAAAATTTCGCCTGCTCGAACCTCGAAGGTTACATCCTTAATAATCAGCTTAGAGCCTATTTTCTTCTTCACATGTTCTACAGATAATATAACTTCCTTCGCATGCTCCATCACTAAGCCACCTCCCGGCCGTCCTCTAGTGTCCTTCTATTATTGAATGCTCTGCACAATCCGCTTCGCAATGGCATCATATCCGTCTCCATTAGGATGAAAATGATCAGAAGATAAATATTTGCTGCTGTTCCGCTGGAACAAATCGTAGGTTG
The DNA here is from genome assembly GCF_000935845.1 of Paenibacillus sp. E194. Classification (NCBI taxonomy): domain Bacteria; kingdom Bacillati; phylum Bacillota; class Bacilli; order Caryophanales; family Paenibacillaceae; genus Paenibacillus; species Paenibacillus sp. E194. The sequence goes on along the minus strand of NZ_JMDX01000206.1, from coordinate 2,777 downwards.
GAACCATCATCATATTCTTGTCCTTATTGATAAACGCATAAGCTGAATCGTTCCATTTCTGAACGACGGCATTTCCTATTTCTCGCATCGCCTGCAGATCCGAGAATGGATTATATAGTCCTACATAGATGATAAGCGCATCCGGGTTCCATTTACGCAGTTGAGTCAGTACCTCTTTCAAGTGGACAATGCCTGCATCCACCTTGGCTATGAGTGTATCGAGCTGCATTTCCTTGGCGCTCATCTGTTCCGATTGAGCACCTTGGAATAAGTCGTTGCCGCCAATCGTTAGTAGGATGACATTCGCTTGCTTCAATACATAACCCGCACTATCCTTCTCTATTCGCTCCACAAGCTGATCTGCACGAAGCCCGTTCACTGCCAGATTGTTCAGAAGCGTAACCGGCTTTTCCTTGTTTTTCTCAAGCGTACTCAACACACGACGTACATATCCTTGTCCCGTTCCGTCGCCAGTACCTCTTGTTAAAGAATCGCCAAGAGCAGCGATACGCATCTCTTGCTCCGAGTGGGTGGCGGTATCTGTTGTCGGTGAAGTCTTCACCCCAGGCGCATCCGCAAACGGAACAGAAGCAGGATAGATAATATCCGCAATTCCAAGTCCAAAGCCAACGAGCAAGAGCAGCGTGCATCCCACGCCGCATGAAGCAATCCATAACCATTGCCGCGATGCCGTTTTACGACCCATCCTAGTCCTCCTGTCTCAATCCCTGAACTCTGTTCTCCCTTTACATTACCTGTTCAGGTTCCTATTTGCAAACTGAGTCATCTGCTGTTACCACGTTCCCTGCCAACAAGAGAGGCGACCGATCAATTCGGCCGCCTCTTTCATCAATTCCCTATACGATTGTACAAGACACAGAAGCAATTACTAGCAGCAGAATCGCTCCACCGCTACACGCGGCGTGACTACATGTACTTATACTGTGCCGCTACTAGATTGTAATAAGTGCCACGCAGATTCATCAATTGATCATGTGTACCTTGTTCCTGAATAACCCCATGATCAAGCACAACGATATTGTCACAATTGCGAATCGTAGACAACCTGTGCGCAATAATGAAGGAGGTTCTACCCTGCAGCAACGTCTTCAATGCTTCTTGAATCTTCAGTTCAGTCTCGGTATCAATACTTGCAGTTGCTTCGTCAAGAATTAATATTCTAGGGTTTGCAAGCAAGGCACGTGCGAACGAGATAAGCTGACGCTGACCCATGGACAGCACATTTCCGCGTTCCTCGACCTCAGTGTCATAGCCATCTTTCATACTTGCAATGAAGTCATGTGCATACACGGCACGTGCTGCCGCTTCTACCTCCGCATCTGTTGCATCGAGACGACCGAAGCGAATATTATCTCGTATCGTCCCGGAGAAGATGAAGGTATCTTGCAATACAATACCAACCTGCGATCTCAGACTTTCAATTGTAACTTGCTTAATATCATGACCGTCAATAGTGACACGGCCTTCTGTCGTATCGTAGAAACGGCACAATAAATTGATAATCGTACTCTTACCGGAACCTGTGTGTCCGACCAACGCGATAGACTCGCCTGCCTTGGCTGATAACGATACGCCCTTCAACGCAGGACGTCCCTTCTCGTATTCGAACAATATATTCTCGAACTCCACATCGCCATGGATCGGTGGAAGCACTTCCGACTTCGCTGTATCCCCAATGGATGGCTGTTCATCCATAAATTCAAAGATACGTTCCGAAGAAGCCATGGCAATTAGCATTTGCGAATACATTTGCCCCAAGCGATTAATAGGTTCCCAAAAGTTCCCGATGTATTGGGCAAAAGCGAATAGTACCCCAACTGTTATCACATGACTCTGAATCAAGTATGAACCGTACATGAATAGAATAAATGCACCTACAGCACTTGTTATCTCGATAACAGGTCCGAACGATTGGTTCATGGCAGAAGCGCGATCCCAAGACTTCTTATTCACATTGTTCATATGATCGAAGAATTCCATGTTCTGCTGTTCTTGTGCATATGCTTGTGTGACACGAACGCCTTGGATCGCCTCGTTCAAGTGAGAGTTAATCCGCGATTGCTTCATGCGGACGTCCTGCCAAGCGAAGCGGATCTTCTTCCGCAGTTTCGTCGATACTAAGAACATAATTGGAACCGTAATCATAACTGCCAGTGCAAGCTGAACATTCAAGAACAAGAGGATAATGATGATACCTACCAGCTGCATGCAATCAATCAGAGTGTTGACAGCACCGTTCGTGAACAGTTCCTGCAAGGAATTGACGTCGTTCGTCACGCGCACTAGCACGGAACCAGCTGGACGCTTGTCATAGAATTGGAATGACAGCTTCTGAATGTGCTTGAACAGATCCCCTCGCAGATCATGAATAATGCGCTGGCCAATCACATTCATAAATTTGATACGGAACGCATTGGCGCCCCACTGCACAATATAAAGTCCAAACACCGTTCCCGCGATCATGTACAGCATACGCAGCGATGGGTTCCCGTCAGCGGGCTGTATCGCATGGTCAATGGCATAGCTGATGAGAAATGGGATTGCCAGTTTCGTAAGCGTACCCAGAACCATCATTACCAACAATACCGGCAGCAGTTGGCGTTTATAGGGCTTCATGTACACGAGCAGACGGCGCATCTGAGCCCAGTTGAACGGCTTTTCTTATCGCCTCATCATCTTGATAGACGAATCGGGATCGCTTACGCTCTGCGTTCTCCGCAGCTGTGTTCTCGTGTTCATTCGCTGGGCTCGCCGCC
>NZ_JMDX01000205.1:0-10317 GCF_000935845.1 Paenibacillus sp. E194 | reverse complement strand
GACCATATCGAGCGAGCGTTCAGCCAGAATCGCTACCAGTTGGTCCGCTTCTACTCCCGTCTCCCGCAGCTTCCGCGCAAGGCGGTTGGATCGCTCATTCAGCTCGCGGTAGGTCAGCTGCCACTCGTTCATGACGGCGGCCACGTTGTCCGGATAAAGCTCCGCCTGCTCTTCGAACAAGCCATGAATCGTCTGCTGCCTCGGGTAGTCCGCCTCCGAATCGTTGAAACCGCGTACCAGCTCGCGGATTTCCTCCTCTGTGAGCATTTCCAGCGAGGCAATATCCCCGTCCGGCGCTGCTGCGATGGTTTCTAACAGCTTGTCATAATGTTTGGCGAACCGCTCCGCGGTCTCCTGCTTATACAAAGCCGTAGCGTACTCCAACCGGCATTCGAGCTGACCGTCCAGCTCAGAAATGTCCAGGAGCAGCTCGAACTTGGATGTTCGGTTCTCCAGCGGATAAAACGATTGCTCCAGCCCCTCGATGACAATTTGCTCATTCTCCGTATTTTGCAGGGAGAAGAATGTATCAAAGAGCGGATTCCGACCAGTCGCGCGCGGAATGTGAAGACTTTCCACCAAGTCTTCGAACAGATAATTTTGGTGTTCGAAAGCCCCGAGCGTGATGTCCTTGATTTCTTTCAGGTACGAAAGGTACGGCTTGGAACGCTCCGGACGACTGCGAATGGCCAGCGTATTGATAAACATTCCTACGATCGGATGCACTTCTTCCTGCGTTCTTCCGGCAATCGGCGTTCCGACGATCAGATCTTCCTGACCCGAATATTTATGCATAAGGATGGAGTAAGCCGACAGCAGCACCATGTAGAGGGTCGTCCCCGTCCGTGCCGCCAGCTCCTTCAGCTTATCCGTCCGCTCTTTCCCGATATAAAACTTTACGGTCCGGCCGTCAAAGCTTTGCACCGCTGGCCGCGGGAAGTCCGTCGGCAGCTCCAAGACCGGCAGCTCGCCTGACAGCTCTTCCAGCCAGTACTCCTTCTGCGGCTGGAGCATCTGCCCGTAAGCTTCGGAATGCTGCCAACCGGCATAATCTTTGTATTGAATGCGCAGCGGAGCCAGCTCCTCGCCCCGATACAGGCGGCTGAACTCATCGAAGAGCAGCGCTGTCGATATGCCGTCCGAGACGATATGGTGCATATCGAACAGCAGAATGTGGCGATCCTCGGCGACTTCGATCAGGCCGATGCGGAGAAGTGGCGGCTTGGTCAGATCAAACGGGCGATAGTAAGCTTCCACCACTTGGTCCACTTCCCGATCGCTCGCCTGGAAATAATCAACAGCAAACTCCGCCTCGTCATAGATGCGCTGCACAAGCTCGCCTTGAACCTGCTCGATCCCGGTACGCAGCGTCTCATGGCGCTGAATCAGAGCCCGGAACGCGTGCTCGACGCGCAGGCGATCCAGCTTGCCTTCAAGAAGAAGCGCCGCCGACATATTGTAGCTTCGCTCGGCCCCGTCAAGCTGGCGCAGGACGTACAGACGCTTTTGCTCGGATGAAACCGGATAGTACTCGGCCTCAGTTGCCTTTGTAATCTCATACGCCTCCTGCTTCTTTAAACCGCCGATTCTTTGGGCCAGCTGTTCGATCGTGGTGTAGCGGAAAACGTCCCGCAGCGGAACCTCGACTTGCAGTTCTTTCCGAATCTTGGAAACCAGCGTGGAGGCCCGCAAGGAATGACCACCCAGGTCAAAGAAATCGTCTTCGACTCCAACTCGCGCAATACCCAGCACCTGCTGCCAAATGAGAGCAAGTCTTGTTTCCAGCGTTGTGCGAGGAGCCACATACTCACGGCCTGCTTCTACCTCTCCGGTCGGTTCAGGCAGCGCTTTACGGTCAATTTTGCCGTTCGGAGTAAGTGGAAGCTTATCAAGAGACACCAGCCGGGCCGGGACCATATGGGTCGGCAGCTCTTGCTTCAATTGGGACAGCAGATCGCTCAGCTGCAAGGAAGCATCCGCCGCCACGTAGCCGCACAAATACTTTTGCCCCTGCTCATCTGTACGGTCTGTCACCACAGCCTGCTTGACGCCCGGGAAACGCAGCAGGGCCGTTTCAATTTCGCCGAGTTCAATCCGGAACCCACGAATTTTCACCTGATAGTCAATCCGGCCGATGAAGTCAACGTTGCCGTCTTCCAGCCAGCGGGCCAAATCGCCTGTACGGTACAGACGTTCGCCCGGCACAAACGGGCTGTCCGCAAATTTCTCGGCGGTTAGGTCCGGACGGTTCCAGTACCCGCGCGCCACCCCGACGCCGCCGATGACAAGCTCGCCCGGAACCCCTACAGGAACCGGATTTAACGCGGCATCGACAATGTAAAACCGGGCGTTCAGCCAAGCTTTGCCGATCGGCACATGACCCGACTGCGGCAGCTTATCCAGCGGCTCACTGTAAAAACTGCTGTCAATGGCCGCTTCGGTAACGCCATAGCTATTGATGATGCGGAATTGTCCGCCGAATCTTTCCTGCAGCAATCGGTAATCGGTGACACTGCAAGCATCCGAGCTGGTAATCAGCAACTGCATGGAGCTAACGTCCAGCCCTTCTTCATAAATATGCTGCATGAATGGCAGGATTAGCGCAGGTGTCGATTCGAATACCGTAATGTTTTGGTCCCGAATCCAACCGTATAAGCGGTTCGGGTCAATCCGGTCATCCTTCGGCACAATCACCATCGTGCCTCCGTTATACAGCGTCCGCGCAATGTCTCCGACGAATACGTCAAACGAGAAGCTAGCCAGCTGCAGCAGCCGCACCGGGAACTGATCCAATCGATACTCGCGACGGTACGCATCCGCCGTATTCACGAGACTACCGTGTTCGATCATGACGCCTTTCGGGCGTCCCGTCGTACCCGAGGTGTAAATCAAATAAGCCAAGTCTTGCGGGGCACTATCGGCAGATTCAAATTCCACGGCTAAGGCATCCCTGTTATAAATCTGTTCATCGTCCATGGCATAGACAGCTTGAAGTTTCAGCCGGTCATCGGCCAACCAACCTCCGGCCCGCTCCAACAGATGACGCTGTGTAAGCAGCACCGATGCACCGCTATCGCTGAGCATGTATTCAATCCTCTCCGCCGGATAATCGGGATCCAGCGGTACATAGGCTCCGCCGGCTTTCCAAACGGCGAGCACCCCGACCAGCAGTTCCACCGAACGCTCCGCCCAGATCCCCGTAATCGTCTCCCTTCCCACGCCCTGTTCGCGAAGGAGAGAAGCCAGCCGCTCGGCGCGTTCGTTCAATTCGCCGTAGGTCAGCTGCTTGTCCATGTAGACGACTGCCGGATGATCCGGAATTTCCCGGGCAAACTTTTCAACATACCGATGAAATGCTTCCCACTCGCTCAGCCCTGACACCGGCGGGTTAAAAACGCCCAGAATGCGGTGTCTCTCCTCATCGCTCAGCAGAGAAATCTCGTGTACCGACAGTTCTGGAGTCTGAAGAAACTGGTCCAGAACGGTTACATACTGTTCTATAATCCGATCAATCTCGGCCGTCTCGAACAGGCCGGTACGATAGGAAGCATGGAGAATGACATGACCTTCAGTCAGCATATGGTCGAAGCGCAGCAACAGATCATCCATCTCGTGTTTAGCAAAGTGAGCCTCCAGGCGTACCTTGATTTCTTCGTACTCCACGATTTTCAAAGGCAGATATTCCAAAGACGTGCGGAACAGTCCCGAAAGATCGTTGCGGCCGTGTTGTTCGCGCAAATCCTGGATCAATTGGTTATAAGGGTATTTCTGATACCGCAGATCCGCCGTATTCTCCTTTGAAACCGCTTGGATCAAGGAAAGCACGTCCCCGTCTGGATTCAGATGAATCCGCGTAGCCACGGTGCTGACGAACATGCCGATCGTTTCTTTTTCCTTCTTGCTGGTGCGATTGGCGAACACCGTGCCGACCGGAACATCGGTGCTGTCGGTCAGCTTGTATAGCAAGGCATACATGACGGACAGAAATAACGTATATAAGCTGACCTGATATTGTTCGCTAAAGGCCAGAATGCGTTCATACCGGGAACCGTCCAAAGTGATGGCCCGTTTATTGGATTCGCTGCCGATCGCGAATGGCGGATACGATTTAATGCCGGTTGTTTCAGGCAAAGTGTTGTACTTCGTCAGCCAGTATTCCTTGCCTTTTTGATAACGCTGCGAATGCTCATATTCACGCTCCGCTGAAATATAATCCAGATAGGAAGGGGCCAAGTAACTGCTGGAGATGCCTTTGCGCAGTTCCAGGTATTTTTCCATCACCGCATGCAGCAAAGCAGTGACGGACAGGCCGTCGGCGATAATATGATTTACCGTCAAATTGAGCCATACTTGGCCGTTCGCAAAATGGATAATCGTAAATTGGTGGAGGTGTTCGTCGAACACGCTGGCCGGTTTTTCGCTTACTTCTTTCACCCAAGCATAGAATTGTTCGGTTGTGCCTATTTCGAGGCGGCTTATCCTGGCTTGGACATTCTCCGGCTCTTCGAACCACTGCGTTGGATTTTGCAAATCCCCGCTAATGCGGATTCGGAAAGCGTCATAGGTTTTGACGATCTCCGCCGCAGCTTGCTCCAGAAGCTGTGTGTCGATCTGGCCCGTAATCTGGTAGGTCGCGGAAAGCATCGTGATGGACGTTCCCGGATTCATAATTTCCATGAACCATATTCGGCGCTGGGCTTGCGTAAGTTCATACTGCCCGTTGGTATTCTCTCTCACATCGACACACTCCCGTTTTAGAGATTCTTATAGATAGGCTTTGTACCTAGATCTAACTTAGTCACTCTTAAGAAGAACCACGCAGGCCATTCCCGGAACGGCTTCTGCTGACTCTTCCCCCTTTTTCGTGTCTACGTTATCTGGTAAATACCAGTTATAAAGTCATACCTTGGATTACTAAAAGGCTCTGTCGCATTCGCAAGTCGTAAGCCGCCCGCCGCAAAGCGGGTCTAGCCGTACAACCGGGCGTAATAACCCCCGAGCGCCAGCAGGTCCTGATGGCGGCCCCGCTCGACGACCGTCCCTTGGTCCATGACGGTAATCAAATCCGCATGTTCCACGGTGCTGAGACGGTGCGCGATCAGAATGGTGGTGCGCCCCTTCATCAATACATTCAGGGCCTGCTGTACCCAATGCTGGGATTCGTTATCCAGCGCAGAAGTCGCTTCGTCCAGCAGAAGAATCGGGGCGTTTTTGAGAATTGCCCGGGCGATCGCAATTCGCTGCCTTTGTCCGCCCGACAACGACGCTCCCCTCTCTCCCACCGACGTTTTATACTGTTCAGGAAGTTCCTGAATGAAATGGTGAGCGTACGCCGCTTTGGCCGCTTCAATTACTTCCTCATCCGTTGCATCCGGGTTGCCGTAGCGAATGTTTTCCTCAATCGTGCCGGTAAATAAGAACGGTTCCTGCGGAACGTATGCAATCTGCCTGCGGATTTCGTCCAGCGTGTAATGGCCGAACGGTTTGCCTTGGAGCAGGATTTCTCCGCTGTTCACAGGATAAAAGCCGAGCAGCAGCTTAATCAGCGTACTTTTGCCGCTGCCGCTGGCCCCCACGATAGCGGCGACCTGGCCGGGAAACACCTGCATGGACATGTCAACAAGCACCTTTTTATCCGCCTGATAGGAAAATTCCACATCGCGAAACTCCACCGCAGCCTCCGACACGAGCTCGCTGTAAGGAGATCCCAAACGCTCCGGTTCCTCTTCCTCTCTTAGTACCTCTTGAATTCGGTGAGCGCCCGCGAGCGAATTTTGGGTCATCGACAGAACGATCCCCAAGTCCAACAAGGCGTGCGTCAGATTCACTTGCAGAACCGCCAGGGTAGCGACGCTTCCCATGCCCATCAGTCCGTAGGCATAAAGAAGACTGCCGATGACGATGACGCCGCAGAACGTGACGTAGCTGATAAAATGGTTCACCGCAGCCTGCATGCCGTTTTTCTGCGCGGTTTGCCGAAGCGTCTGCGTCATTTGTTCGTTCAACGCCTCGTACTGGCCGTAAATCGTGCGGATGCGGAACAGCTTCACAATTTGAATGCCGCCCATAAAATCTTTGAATTTTTCGGTCATTTTACCGAGCGTTTGCAAGCCTTGTTCGGACAAGACGCGAATATCCCGCGCAAATTTCAGGCTAACCACGGAGGACAGCAGCAGAATGACGAAGGATACGCCGGCAAACCGCCAATCGATCAACATCATAGAGACAATGGAGCCGATGCAAAAAAAACTTGAAGCAGCAAAACGAAGTAAACCTGCGAGAATGTAAACTCAACGGTCGTTACGTCGTTGTTCACCCGGGACATCAAGTCCCCATGGTGCGTCTGCTCCAGGAATCTCGGCCGCACCCGGCACAACTTGTCATAAAGACGTTTGCGGATGTTCAGCACAGTCAGCTCAACACTGCGCTGGTATAAGTAAATGAACCAGGGAGAAATCACATTTTCCAGGAACAAGGCCGCGCCCAAAATAATAAAGGCTTCCACCATCAGGGACGTATCTTGGGACACGGCGAAATCAACCAAGTTATGTACGATCAAACTGAAAGCGATCAGGAACAATGTCTGGGTGAGCGCCGTTACGGCCAGGCCAATGGCATACTGGGTTTTGCGCTTGCGGTTCATAAAGGTCAGCAAGTAGCCGAGTTCTTTCACTTGCGAGAGCCATCCGCCCTTTTTCATGTGTACGCCACCTCCCTGCGTTCGGCAGACTCGGTAAATTCCTGGTAGTACGACTGGGCGTATAGCCCCTTCATTTCCAGCAATTGTTCATGAGTGCCCTTTTCCACAATATTTCCTTGTTCCATGACCCAAATTTCGTCGGCATTTTGTACTGTAGAAAGCCGGTGGGCAATCACCATCGTGGTTCTCTGCTTCATCAATACGCCCAGCGCTTTCTGAACCGCGCTTTCCGACTCCTGATCAAGAGCCGATGTTGGCTCGTCCAGCAGAAGAACGGGAGCATCCTTCAGAAAAGCCCTGGCCATTGCAATGCGCTGGCGCTGCCCACCGGACAAAAAGCCTCCGCGCTCTCCGACATACGTCTGGTATCCACCCTCAAGCTGCATAATGAAGGAATGCGCCTGAGCGGCTTTGGCGGCTTCAATAATCTCGTCCATCGACGCTTCTTCCCGCCCGTAGCCGATATTTTCGGCGATCGTGCCGCTAAACAAATATGAATCCTGGGTTACTACGGAAAAATGTGACCGAAGCTGCTCCGGATCGGCGCCGTCGATCAGGCTGCCGAATACGCGGATCTCCCCCTGATCCTCCGGAAGCGGATAAAAGCCGCATACAAGCTTAAACACCGTGCTTTTCCCTCCGCCACTCGCTCCGATAAGCGCGATCGTCTTCCCTTCCGGCACCGAGAAGCTAACATTCCGCAGGATCGGGGAACTCTCCTCATACCCGAAGGTTACGTTCTGAAACTCGATGGGGGCGGCGCTCGCCTTCGGAAGCGAACGGCCATTTTCCGTTTCGGTCGGCTGCTCGACGATTTCAGAGACCCTTCTCAGGGCACCGGCCATTTCGAACGTCCGCGTGATGAGCTCGGGAATATGCTCTAGCGGCTCCAGACACAGATTCAGCAAGTACAGGAAGGCGATCAGCTCTCCCGCGCCTAGCTGCCCGTTGTAGATCAAATAGCTTCCGTAACTGACGGCGAAAATGATCGGGCTGATCATCAGCGTGGAAAGCAGCGGGTTGACCCAGGCTTCCCGCTTTTTCACGGCCAGCTTTTTTTGGGCCGTCAATTGCAGCAGCACTTGGTAGGAGCGAGATAACATGCCGGATAGCAGGTAGCTTTTTACAACAGGCATACCCCCAAGCGTATCCTGGAGGTTGACGTTCATTCGGCCCATATTCGCCTGGGCTTCCTCCGTCAACCGCTCCAACTGCTTGCCGATCCATTGGGAAACCAGCAGCGCTACAGGAAATAACAGCAGGCTCGACAGCATCAGCTCCCATTGGAGGTAGATCAAATAAGCGAAACAGCCGATGAACAATAGCGGATGATAAAACCACTGGGCAAGATCCCGAATCATAAACTGCTGGATAAGCTGCAGGTCGTTGTTGATCCGCGACAACACGTCGCCAGAGTGCTGCTTTTCCAAATAGGAGACCGGGAGTTTGCCGATATGACGCATGACGTGGTTGCGGATATCCCGCACCGCAGAGGCGCTGCTTCGCTCCACGCCGAAGCTCATGAAAAACTTCGCCGGTACACCGATCAAGATGACCATAAAGACCGTGTATACGATTTGCAGAACGAAAGGCCCCGCCCCCTTCTCGGCCTGGGTGGTCAGCTGCTCGATCAAACTTCCTGTCCATATCTCAATAACGGCGGCGGCAATTGCGGACGAGGTACCGACGATCATCCAGCCTTTGTGACGGCTTACATAGGACATCAGCCAGCGGAACGCTTTCCAGGTGGCGTAAGGGGTTTGGCGCTTGGAAGGCGCCGCTGTGCCTTGTTCTTGAACGGACGGCTGCCGATCAGCTACCATGCAGTACCCCGGCCTCCGCTTCGATCTGCCGCTTGACTTGCTCTAAGATATCCCGGATGACAACGGCCGTTTCGTCCACGCGCGCGAGTTCCAGTAATTCCTCGTGCGCGCCCTCCAGCCGGTAATCGGCGTAAGCTTGCGTCACTGCCCCCCGCCAGGACGGCAATTGGTGCTCCAAGCGGAACGCTTCGCTGTCCTTCGCAATCAGTTCGTAAATCCGGGCCGAGATCGTGCCGGAGTTAATAAGCTGCGCTTCGTACGCCAAAGTCGCTTTGACCTTCTGATGAACCCGCTCCCGCACAAGCGGGTTGCTCATCAATTCCTTCTCTTCTTCGTCGTAATCGGCAACCATTTCTTCAAGCTCTTTCTCTGACGTTTCTGATGGCGTCAGCGTGTCCTTAATCCACGAGTCCACCATGAGTACGTCCGTTACGGAATACCCTCTTTTCTCCATCGTTTTGGCTACCTCGAACGTTAGGTTGCCCCCGAAGCAGTAGCCGAGCAGCACGTAAGGTCCTTTGGGCTGGATACGGACGATCTCGTCAACATAACGGTTCAGCATGGTCTCGTAATCAGCGGCATCGTCGATAAAATCAATGCCGTAAAGTACGAATCGGCCATCGAGCCTGCTTGCGAGCTCCCGGTAACCGATGCCGAAGCCGCTGCCCGGAGGGAAGCAGAACACGTTCAGATCTCCTGCTTTATTCAGCTTAATGAAGGAGTCTCCCCCTTTATCCAGGCCCAGATCCCCCTCTCCGAAAGCCATGGCTTCAACTGTTACATGATGGAATTGGCGGTTCAGCGGTATCTCAATGCCCGTTTCATCGTAAACGGCTTGAACGAGCCTCATCAGACTTAATGAATTGCCACCCAACTCAAAAAAGTTATCCTTTACGCCGACCTGCGGAACGCCAAGCGTATCCTGCCAGACGCGGGCGATCTTCATTTCGAGCAGCGTTCTCGGCGCAATATATTCCGCTCCTCCGGCCGCGGCTTCCTCCGGCGCAGGCAGCGCTTTGCGGTCGATTTTCCCGTTGGGGGTCAGCGGCATCAGCGAAAGCTGCACGAGATGCGAAGGAATCATATACCCTGGAAGCTGCTTGGCGAGCTCCTCCTTGAGTTCATGCGCCGCCAGCCTCGTTTCCGCGACGTAGTAAGCGACAAGCTGCTTTTGGCCATTCGCGTCGTCGCGGTCGAGCACCTTGGCCTCTTGCACAGCGGCGATCTTCAGCAACTGTGTCTCGATTTCGTCCAGCTCGATCCGGTACCCGCGGATTTTCACTTGGTGGTCGATCCGGCCCAGGTATTCGATGTTGCCGTCCGGCAGCCAAGCTGCCAAGTCGCCCGAGCGGTACAGTTTCTCCCCCTCCGCAAACGGGGAATCGACGAACTTCTCCGCCGTCAGATCCGGACGGTTCAGGTATCCTCTCGCAAGGCCTTCCCCGGCCACGTACATTTCGCCCGCTACGCCAATCGGTACTGGGCGGCGGTTTTCATCAAGGACGTACACCTTCAGCGTCGGGATCGGCTTGCCGATATTGCTCTTCGCCGCCTCCATTTCCACCCACGTAATTTCCTTATACGTCACGTGAACCGTCGTCTCGGTAATGCCGTACATATTGATCAGCTTCGTCTCCGGGTACTTCGTCTTGAAGCCCTTTAGCAGCAGCGGACTCAGCGCTTCGCCTCCGAAGATGACGTTGCGAATCCGCAGATCGTACGGATGGTCCGCCAAGACCTTACGCAGCAGCTGGTAGAAGTACGTTGGCGTCTGGTTCAAAATCGTGACCTGTT
>NZ_JMDX01000204.1:0-10441 GCF_000935845.1 Paenibacillus sp. E194 | reverse complement strand
GATATGGTAGGCAGGACGGCCCCACCCCGTGTTCGAATGATACAGCCTTGTTCCTCGAGCTTGATAATGTCCCTGCGTGCCGTATCTCGTGATATAGACAGCAGGTCGCATACTTCTTCCACTTCAATGCGCTTGTTTCTCTTCAGGTGCTCTAATATAGCTGCCAATCGTTCCTCTTGAAACATGGATTCTCCCCTGTTCTGTTAAGTAAAGTTAAGTGTTATTAAGTGAATCTAAGTATTAATCATGATTATAAGCCATATATGGGAAGTGTCAATAGGAGAAGCGACACAGTTTACTTGCATGAAAAAAGGAGTTCTGATCGACTCAGAACTCCCCTTCTTCCGTTCAATTAGGATTTGAGCTGCCACAGAGCTGGAACGTTAGACGGTTCCCAACCTAGCAATGAAGTATGAGCTTGCCGGCATACATAAGTCTTTCCGCCATAAGTGACTTCGTCGTTTGCCTTATAGCTGACATTTGGAGCCCATGGCTGAGCCCCGCCTTGTGCATCTGTCGTTACTTGAACACTGGTTCCAGTGGAAACATTCCCGGCTGCATCCTTAGCAGTTACGGTAAATACGTAGTTTGTATTTGGCGTTAATCCTGTAATAGTTGCGGTTGTATCCGTCACATTGACAGCAGCATTCGTTTCATAAGACACGGTATAGCCAGTCACACCAACATTGTCCATCGAGGCCGACCAGCTGAGTATTACTGAAGTTGCAGATTTTCCTGTTACCTGTAAATTACCTGGGGCGGTTGGGGGTGTTGTATCTCCACCTGATCCCGCTGGATCTGTCTTCACCGTTAGCGGTGTGCTTGTAGCGGATTGGTTCCCCTTCGCATCCTTCGCAGTAATCGTGAAGGTATAGTTCGTATCTGGCGTCAATCCCGAGATGACAGCATTCGGATTCGAAACGCTCACAGATTGAGTCCCATAGGAGACGGTATATCCGGTCACCCCAACATTATCTGTGGAGGCCGTCCAGCTGAGGCTGACACTGGTGGATGTCTTAGCTGTAACGATTACGTTTATTGGTACGGAAGGAGGTTCCGTATCGGGAATAGGCGGAGTTAATGCATCCAGATAAGCACGATGACTGTTTGAGAATTCAAAGTTATTGAATTTATCCCAGTTCACTGACCATGTCATCAACCCACGGAAGTTCGGATATCCGGTCGAACTGCCTCGTGTCTTGTAGCTGGACAACTGTATGCCTTTCATGAGCGCATCAAGTGCTTTTTGCACTTCTGCAACCGAAGTGAACCCGCCTCCTGCATTCGCATTTGCAGGCAATCCGAGCACAACTTGATCCTGACGCAGAGCTGGGAAGAAGTTGTTTGGATTTTTGGCAACAGGGAATCCGGTCACCAGCATGTCGGCCATTGCCACATGGAAGTCGGCATTCCCCATCGTGTGATACTGATCATCCAGTCCTGTAATCGGGCCTGAGTTATAATTCTGTACCTGAAGCCAGTCGAGAATATCGCGGGTTGCATGGATGACAGGCAAATATGCGCCTGCACGGTTGTCGCAGCTAATACAGCTGCCGCCATAGAAGGTATAGCCTAATTGAACGAAGAAGGTTTCAGGAGCCATGGTCAGGTAGAAGTTATCGGTTCCAAAGTGGTTATTAATCGTACGGAGTGCTGCAATGAGGTTGACGATAACCGGAGTGGTAGGATTTTTGAAATCACTGTCACCAGCGTTCAAATAGAGGGAGTGTCCTTCGAAGTCTACATCAAGTCCGTTGAAGCCGTATTTCTCAATGATCGCAATGACTGAATTGACGAAATTATCTCGGGCTCCGGCGTTCGGCAGTTGCACCTGCCCATTCTGGCCCCCGATGGAGATGATAACTTTCTTGCCTTGGCTCTGTAAGTAAGCGACATCAGCCTTGAAGTCGGTATCCGTATAATTGTAAGGCGTGAAGCCGATTGTACCATTCGTGACGCCAGAGGTTGGTTCTGCGAAGGAGACGTTGATGACATCGAACTTAGGAGATACGTCACGGAGCTTGATGAACCCGGAACCATTATCGAAGTTGTGCCAGTAGCCTACAATCGTCTTGCTGGATACAGCAGCTTGAGCTTGCGGCGCCCAGAGTACCAGACCTTGCAGGAGCATCAATGCTAGAGCTGCATGTAAGACAATCATCCATTTGCGGCGGGATGTATTCCCTGTGCGTAACATACGTAATCATCCTCCTTTAATCCATAATGATAGCGCTTGCAAAATGTTGATAACAGATTTGGTTATCCCTCCTATTTCATGACCAGACATATGAGACAACACCTCCATGAGCATCTGCACTGATGTTCCGTGCGGCTCAGCCTTACACCATCATTATCTAGAAAAGAAGGACGGATCATAAGGGATAAATTGCAATAAAAGAGGGAGAAATACCTCTCTATATAAAAATGAGACAGGGCCAACTTCTTCCCCATGATTTCATGGTTCGCAGAGTCGGCCCTGACTATTTATTATTTGGATTGCGGAATTTGGATCGTCATCTCTAGGTTTTTCCAGTATGTTCGATCTCCAGTATCATTCTTATTGTTTCGTTTCATACTAAAGTTCTTGTTGCTTATTGTAAAGTTGTAAGGCTTGATTGTGATCGATTTCGATTTCATCCCTGCTGGCGCATACCAATCGTTGAGGTGATACTCGGTTGTTGGCAGAACAGGTGTATAGATAAGTTTGGATGGTCTTAGTACACGTCCCTGATCATCCACAATCTCATAGTACATTCTACTTGCATGATAATCCCCCGTTTGTTCCGCAGAGGCCGGAACTGGACCCTTGCTGTCCAGTACGATACGAGTGGATACAGGTGAGATATCAAGCTGCTTCACTGTATACGAGAACTTGCCGTCGGACTTGGTTGCATTCGGTTTCAAAATCATGGCTCTGTTCTCAACCTTCACAGGAATTTTGAATTCATACGTTTCCTTAACCTGTGTCACTCTTGTCCGCACAGTCAGTTCAAATTCATCCGGTAAGGTTGCGACATGTCTAAATTCCAGCATATACATCGGCTTATCATCCATCATATAGCTGCTGAGTTGGCCAGAGGATTTGATAGGCTTACCGTTGATCAGAACTTCCGGGCTTCGAATATACCCTCTCTCCTGTTTCTCATCAGGAGTGCCGAAGGATTCCGCCATACTTTTGTTTGTCTCGTAGAATTTATTATAGAGCGCAACTCTTTCCTCATTCGAAAAGCCTTCTACATACGGAGAAGCCAGATACTGAGGCAAATCTTTGCCCTCACGTTCTATGCGGAATGACAAGCGAGTACCGTCAAATAATACTTCAGTTACCTTTAACGTAATTCCATCATGCGTAACGCTAATGTTTGGCGTGGATATAATCCCGCGCTCAATCGCCTTCTGAACGGCGTCTTCGCTCGCATCATAGAATAGCAGTCCGATTACGGGCACTTTCTTCAAAGCTTCCGCCATCGTTGGGGATACATATCCAACTCCGACCATTCCTACTCCGAGAATGACTGCGGCAGAAGCAGCGAATAAAGTTCTTTTTAGTATACTCGGCTTACGATGGAATGGCGATGCGCTTGTCCACTCCATTTGTTCGATTCGATCCATGATTTTATCGGTTCGAATGGGAGGTGGTGAGGATTTACGAATCATTTGTTCGATCCCGTCCATCTCAGCGTATTCCGTGCGCTGCATATTTCCCATGGGCCTTCTCTCCTTTTTCACTAATTCGATCCATTAATTTTGCACGTAATCTTTCATACTTCTTGCGCAGCGTTGCTGATTTCAGGCCCATAATTTCACTAATCTCTTCAAATGTATACTGCTCCACAGCCTTCAAGAGCAAAATATGCCTCTCTTCTGCAGTGAGATAGGTTAGGAGATCGCTAACTATCGTTTCATGCTGGGAGAAGGCAATCTCTTGTTGTTCTGTCTCCTTCTCCACCTGCTTAATCAGATTAAGCCAGCGGCTCTTCTTCTTCTTCAAATTAATAAGATGATGATAGGCAACTTTATATAACCATGCAGAAAAAGAAACCTGTCTATTATATTGATGTAAATTTTCATAGGCACGGATAAATATTTCTTGAACAGCATCTTCCGTTTCCGCATGATTTTTTAAAATATAGTAGCAGTATGTATACATTTGGCGTTCGAAATTGTGTAGGATCGTTCGGTAAGCTTGTTTATCACCAGCTTGTACTCGCGTTACGATTTCTTCAACATTAATGGGCTGCACTACTGACTCCCCGGGGCTGGTAGATTGCAAGTGCTCAACTCCTTTCTTGTTGTCTTATTATATATAACAATCTGAACCGTTCATTTTGTGACACGTTCAAATGAATTTTTTAATTCTATACACTGTAAAATAAGCGACCGTTTTATGTTAGCATAATACAACTATGTGTAGTAGATACGAATTCGTAGATTTGCGTAATAAGCGCCTCGGACGACGACTTGTTACCGCATGGAAAAAGGGCAGTCCAACCATGCCTACATGGTTCTGGAGCAACCCTTGTGTTGTATCTATTATCGATTGATCGGTATCGTAACTTGCAAATCCTTCAGATAGGTTCTCTTTCCTTCACTGTCCTTTTTCGCTCCGAAGATGCTCCAATCCTTGCTGTTTACCGTGTATGTATACGGCTTGATCGTGATAGATGTCGTCTTGTCGTCAATCGGATAGTAGAATTGATCAACATGGTATTTGGTTTCCGGTTTTTATTAAAGAATCCGATCTCTTCTTGATTTATTTCCTTCCCTTTGTTATCCATAAGCTCATAGTAGACCTTGCTTGCATGGTATTTCCCAGATTGCTCGGCAGAAGCAGGCACTGGACCTTGACTGTCTATAATGAGTCGGGTCGAGAATGGCGTCAGTTCGAGTTGCTTGACGGTATAGCTGAATTTCCCAGACGTTTTGGATGCTTCTGGCTTGATAACGAGCGGTTTGCTTTTCAACTCGATCGGAACCTTGAGCTCAAATGGTTCACTAACTTTTGTAACTTCAGCCCTAATGGTAAGCTCGAATTTCTCGGGCGCTTTGACTCCTTTTGCGACATAATAAAAATTATTCTGAGGACCAGAGAAACTGGCACTGTTCAATTTTATCGGCTCTCCATCAACTAATACCTTCGGGCTTAGCTTAATGTAACCCTTTAGCTGATCCTGCTCAGGGACGGCATTTTTTTTGATAAATTCATTGTTCGGATTTTCTTTTAGATCCTCCATGCTGAAATATGGGGATACCGTACCGTCCAGATTTGCTCCTTCTCGCTTGACTAAGATGGATAATGTAGAACCGTCGTACTTCACTTCTTCCAGCTTCAAGGTAATCCCGTCATGCTTCACACTCAAATTAGGCTTGTACAGGTAACCCTGCTCGATAGCCGTCTTTTCATTGATGCCGTCTAGTTTCGGCGCTGCTGCTGCGGGCAAATTCGAACCGAGTGCCCCCGTCCCAAGCAGTGCTGCCACAGATATTGCGATTGCCGTTTTTTTGATTGACTTCATTTGTATCTATCATCCCTTCTGTTGGAAATCATTTTTGTGTTATCGCTTGATTGGAATCGTAAGCTCCAAGTCTTTCAAATACGTTTTCTTATAAGTCTTTTTTCTATTGCTCCCCTTCTCCTCGAGGATAGCCCAGTTTTTGCTGTTAATCGTATACGTATATGGCCTAATCTTGATGGATGTTGCCTTGTCGTCTGTTGGATAGTAGAATTTATCAACATGGTACTTGGTTTCAGGCATTTTATGGAAGAATCCGATCATTTCAGGCAATATCTCGTTGCCGTTGTTGTCGAATAACTCATAATAAACCGGACTTGCATGGTACTTCCCGGATTGCTCGGCTGAAGCAGGGGGCAAACCTTCGCTGTCTAGGATGAGCCGTGTAGAGAACGGCGATAGAATAATCTGCTTAACGGTATAGCTGAATTTTCCGGAAGTTTTGGATGCATTATTTGGCTTCACAACGAGCGGTTTGCTTTTCAACTTCACCGGTACTTTGAAATCATAAGCTTCCTTCACTTTCGTCACTTCGGCCTTAATCGAAAGCTCGAATTCGTTAGGGAGCTTCACCCCTTTTGCATGGTATTGATAGCTCTTATTTGCTCCAAAGGTCTCAGAGCTGCTTACGGTGATGGGTTTGCCATCGGCAAGCAACTCACACTTTGACTTGATGTAGCCTTTGATTTTCTCTTTCTCCGGGTTGATAGTAAAGGGAAAATCCAGATTCACCCCTTCCGGACGCAATGCGAAGGATAACGTCGTTCCATCGTAGCGAACATCGGTCAACGTTAGGGTGATTCCATCATGCTTGACACTCAAATTAGGCTTGTACAGGTAACCCTGCTCGATAGCCGTCTTTTCATTGAAGCCATCTATCCTCGATGCTGCTGTAGCTAGCATGCTGGAACTGAATGCTCCGATGCCAAGCAGTGCTGCAGTGGAAGTGACAATGATGGTTTTTTTTATCACACCGAACTTGATTTTCGAATTAGGATTGCTCTCTACATGATTCATACTAATTTACCACTCCAATCTCTCTTGTTCTACTCTATATAACAATTTCAGTCGGCTCTTTTGTGACAGAAGGCATGATTATTTATAAGAACTGTGAAATCTGGCAACAAAAAAAACGAGCCAATTAGCTCGTTCTTTGTCTATATTCATCTCTTAACATTCCATAGAATGCCAGATCGTAATGCTGGCCGAAACGATACACATGTTGTTTCAGTGTTCCCTCATAAGCGAGACCGATCTTCTCCATGATTCTCCACGATCCAGGATTAGAGGTGTATGCTTCAGCGAATATTTTATGAAGCCCTAGTTCTTCGAACCCATAAGATAGAAGCGCTTGAGCTGCTTCGGTGCCATACCCTTTGCCCCAATAAGGCTTCCCAATCCAGTATGCTAATTCTCCTCGGTTATGCATTGCTGAGATGCTGATATTCATAATGCCGATTAAGTCTTCATATGATTTCTCGCAGATTGCGAAAATAACCACCCTACCATTCTTCTCAGCTTCCAGCATGCTGTTGATAAATGGCTCGGCTGCACCGATCGGATATGGATACGGAATATTCAACGTCGTCTTGGCGACGTCATAATCTCCAGCTAATTGTTCAATTCTCGCAGCATCGCTCAAGTTCAGAGGTCTTAATGATAATCTATTCGTTTCAAGTTGTGGCATACTGATGTCCCCCATTTTCCTTCATGATTCATGATTTTAATAACAAGAAATTGTTCGAATTCTACCATATTGAACCGGAATATACTAGTCTCCACACAAAAATACCATGGGGATATGAGTATCCTCATGGCAAATTGCATGGTCTGTACTGCAAATAAGCAGCGTTAGACAGCTCTACTAATATCATTCTAATTAGACATGCTGAACAGCAGGTTTCTCCGCTTGTATGAAAATAAGGATATCGTCTCCTGGATCGCACATGGCTAAGAAGGTGGAAGTTGATCCGTTATATTCAATCTGTCCTGGAATAGAAGCGGCATCTTTGCCATCTATGATGATCTGTAAAGAATTGCGTTCTGAATCGTTGTCTATTGGATAATAATCAGGTTGGAGGGGCGACAATAGCTGTAAATACTTGTCGAATGGAAGTTCGCACGCCTCATAGGTTTCTAGTAAATGCAGCATGGAGATACGCTTGTTCCGAATTTGCTCTTGGTAGGATTTATCCTCCAGCAGTGCTTCCAGCTCTCGCTTGTGCGGCGGACATATCGTATAAGCGGCTAGTACACGAAGTTGATCAGGTGTTGCTGGTTCTTCTAATTGAACACAGTAGCGAAGCAGATCTTGAATCGAGATGGGCAGATCGCGTGGAAAATGGGCAGATTCATGGTGTTCGTTCGCAGAAACTAAGACCTGGTCATCTGCTTGCAATTGAAACCGCCTTACTACTCGGTCTATGATCGCTTGGCTGTTGACGGGGAGCACACCGAGTATATCCCCTTTTCTGTACGTGATTCCGTGAGGCAGGGCAATCTCGAGTTGCCACGTGCACGCCTTGTCGCTAGCAATATGATGTACGCGATTCTGTTGTACGACAGCGAAGAACGCGTCATGATTGCGCACGAGCGGAAGGGTTGATAGTCTGCTCATAACTTGAACGTGAATCGCATTTTGTACTTGGTCACTGTTATCCTCTGGACGGTTCTCTTCAACGCCAAATGCCTGTTTTACGTTGTTCCACATCGCATCTATCCATGTATGAACCTGCTGCTCGAATTCCCCACCTGCATCTGCCTCACCGCGCAGGGCAAGCCTTGTTCCGCCTGCTCGTTCCAACTGCTCGTCAATAAATGTCGGTACACTCTGATACGTATTCGCCCAATTGCGATCCCCGCACCCCAGTACTGCGTACTGTACGCCTTCGAGCTCTCTTGGCCGTGTCTCCCCCAGCCATTTCACGAACGATGCCCCGTTTTTCGGCGGCCTTCCGTTATAGGATGCGGTCACGATAAGAACAGCGCCTTCCTTCGGCAGTCTGCCTACGTAATCATGGAGTGGAGCTGCTTCACTTCGAAATCCACAAAGGCGTGCTTGGCTGGCAAGTTGATGTGCAATCCCTTCTGACGTTCCTAAGTTCGAGCCATATAAGACAAGCATCGGTGTAAAACGGGCAGACTCTACTGGGGCACGATGAGCTGGGGCAATTTCTTTCTTATTCGTTGACATGTGTTGCTCCGTCTCATTCTGCATAACAGCAGCTGCACCCGTCGGCATACTCGCGATCTGGTTCGTATGACGTAATTGTACACGCATTTGAAAATCGCCCGGCTTCAAGGTTAAGGTCTGCTTCACATTTAATTGGTAGTTCAAATGGTCGATCAGCTTGAACTGTTGGAGAATCATGCCGAGAACTAACGTCCCCTCGTAAAGGGCGAATTGCATGCCGATACAGGCTCGCTCGCCGTTGCCGAACGGCTTGTAGGCATGATTTGGAACCTTGGAAGGATCTGCGAACCGCTCGGGCCGAAATTCATCGGCATCGTCTCCCCATGCTTCCTTGTCACGGTGGAGTTGTGGAAGGAGCACGCTGACACTATCGCCTTTGCGAAGTTGATATTGACCACAAATTAGAGTGTCCTCCTTCGCAAAGAGGTCAAATCCAGGTGCAGTTGGCCACAAGCGAAGTGATTCATTCAGTATCATTCGAATGTATTTTAGTTGAAGTACTTGTTGATAGGTTGGGATCGGGCTTACCAGTATCTGATCCACTTCTTCATAAGCTTTACTCAATACTTCCGGATGCTTAAGTAAAAAGTAGAGTGCGAAGGATAACAGGCCACTCGTTGTTTCATGGCCAGCAATAAGGAAGGTAATGATCTGATACCGGATATTCTCATCATCGAGCCCCTCTCCTGTGTCAGGGTCTTTCCCGTTCAGCATCCGAGAGAGCAGGTCATTTTCCCCTTGATTTCCTTGCACCTTCCGTTCTTCGATA
Organism: Paenibacillus sp. E194; assembly: GCF_000935845.1. Lineage (NCBI taxonomy): Bacteria > Bacillati > Bacillota > Bacilli > Caryophanales > Paenibacillaceae > Paenibacillus > Paenibacillus sp. E194. Next base: position 966 of record NZ_JMDX01000204.1, on the reverse strand, counting down.
ATTTTGTCGACTAGGGTAAACATCGTATCAATATCGGTTTGGAACTGCCGTTTTGTTTTGACCATGAAGAAGTTTTGTATGTTGAGGCGGGAACTTTTTTGCATTGCTTCATTAAGCGCCCGTACCATGCTAACGATGAATGGGCTGTGGTCTTGTCGATAAAAGCTGTTGAATCGATAGTTGAAGCCGCAAATCCCAATAGTATCAAGGGTTAGACGGGTCATGTCCTCAGGCACATCAATGCTCTCGTTGGGATTAAGGCGAGCCCACTTGTGGATTAACTGAAGCGCGATATCAAGCATCATGGGATGATAATCCTTCATGGCTTGCTTGCTGAACGTAGGAAGCAAAATATTGTGAGCCTTTCGCCAATTGGGTTCGGTTGTATGACTGGTGAATAACCCGTCTCCACCGAAGGCGCGCACGTTTTGTAGTTCATTGTATACATGCTTATCGAATCGGGTAATATCGCAAACTTCCGCTACCAGCTTGTGCCCGGACACGACCAGACTAGAGATTCCGGGGAACCTTATCCGATAAATCGGTCCGTATTGTTCTGCCAGCTTGCAAAGGGTTAATGTTGGCTGATTCCCGTCGATAAGGGGCAAGTGGCCAAGCGGCCCGTAAGATTTGGGTTCTGGAATAAGACCAGCTTCTCTCATATACAACATCCTCTCCGATTGAATGGATACAAGATACCGATTGTCTAATGCCGCACTTGATATGGAAGTTAGCTCTGAGGAGAGAGTGGACAGTTACATGTGACTATGCGTTCACGCCGTTGTACAACGTGTCTACAACTAGTTTTGCCGCTGAATTTTTGGCAATGTTCCCGAGGTGTACTTGCTGCCAAGCCAGGATGAGAAGTGAATACAGTACGTTTGCGATCCATTCGGAGCTCATATCCTGACGGAGAAGCCCCTTCTGCTGCAATTCTCCGAGAGTATGACGCACACGCTGCAATAT
>NZ_JMDX01000203.1:0-10553 GCF_000935845.1 Paenibacillus sp. E194 | reverse complement strand
CAATTACAAATAATCGCAATTCTATTTCTGAGAGCCTTAATTATATGCAATGTTGTTGCTACTCTTTACAGCAGGCTCTTCAGCTTCTAATCGATTCGGATCAAATTCATTCTCCATCTTGGCGATAACAACTGTTGCTACACCATTACCGATCAGATTCGTAATTGCGCGAGCTTCGGACATGAAACGGTCAACACCCAGCAGTAGGGCCATGCCTGCGATTGGAATTGATGGGAAAGCAGCTAAAGTTGCAGCCAGTGTGATGAATCCTGATCCTGTAACCCCAGCAGCACCTTTGGAAGTTAGCATTAATACGAACAGAAGGGTAATTTGCTGCCAGATGCTTAGATCAACACCAGATACCTGAGCGACAAACAGCGCAGCCATTGACAGATAAATAGATGTACCGTCCAGGTTGAAGGAATATCCTGTTGGAATAACAAGTCCCACGACAGATTTGGAAGCACCGTATGCCTCGAGCTTTGACATCATTCGCGGCAGAGCAGATTCGGATGAAGAGGTACCAAGCACTAGTAAGATTTCTTCTTTAATGTAAGAGATAAATTTGAAGATGTTGAACCCGAATACTTTGGCGATGAATCCGAGTACGACGATTATAAATAGGAACATGGTCAAATAAACAGAACCCATCAGCTTGCCAAGTGTGAACAACGAGCCAAGACCAAATTTGCCAATCGTATATGACATTGCACCAAAGGCGGCAATTGGTGAAACCTTCATAATGATAGTAACGATACCAAAAAATACGTGTGAGAGCTTATCGAATAATGAAATGATGGCTTGCCCTTTTTCACCAATAGCTGTTAGAGCAAAACCAAACAGGACTGCAAAAAACAATACCGGAAGAAGCTCACCGCTAGCAAAAGCCCCAATAACATTATCAGGCACGATGTTCATGATGAAGCCCATTATACTATTATCATGCGCTTTCTCCGCATATTGTGCTACGTCACCTGTAGCCTTTGAAATATCGATTCCAGAGCCTGGCTTAACTACATTTACAACAAGCAGGCCAATTGCAAGTGCTATGGTTGTTACAATCTCAAAGTACAATAATGCCTTACCACCGATGCGTCCGACCTTTTTCATATCGCCCATACTTGCGATTCCATGTACTACGGTGAAGAAGATGATTGGTGCAATGACCATCTTAATAAGCTTGATAAAGATGTCTCCAAGCACCTTCAGTTCAACGGCATATTTAGGGAAAAATTGTCCGAAGAGAACCCCAAGGAGAATCGCGAATAATACCTGAACGGTCATGTTTTTCATGATTTTTTTAACTTCATGTTCTTACCCCTCGCTTTCACCATTGTAAGCGCTTTTATTCGATGTGCTTAAGTGTAAGAGAGAGGGGAGAAGGTGACAAGAATATGGTCATATTGTTCTTTTTGGTCTTTAAGGCCCAGAGATTTCGCTCATTACATCAGCCCCGATTTTCAATGCGAAATCTTTATAGAGCTCCTTTGAGGCTATCCTCCATTCCGATGTTTGTTCTTTCGTTAATATGGAAATCTGCAAATTCTGGTTCGTATTAATCTCGTTCATATGAGTCTCATTTCTAGCTGTTTTCTTATTTGCCTGCTCTGTTGTTTCATCCAGTGCTTCCATGAGCAGCTGTTGCACATCAGAAGGCAGGTTATCCCAGAAGGATTTGTTGAAAATAACGGCATAGCCCAAATAACCATGATTGCTAATCGTCATATATTTCTGTACTTGGTAGAGGCGTTTGCTTACGATATTCGATATCGTGTTTTCCTGACCATCTACTGAGCCGTCGGCTAGATTGCGATAAGCGTCGTTAAAAGGAATAACACTTGTCTTCCCTCCCCAGTTCTTAATGTGCCGTTCAATTAATGGACTTGGTTGTATGCGAAACTTTAGTCCTTTGAAATCTTGAGGCCCCAGAATAGGCCGTACATTGTTCGTCACTTGTTTAAAGCCATTGGACCAGAAGGCGACTCCCTTCATGCCATGCGGTTTAAGCGTTTGGAATAGCTTGTCTCCAAGTGAACCATTCAGCTTGCTTTCAACCTCATTCTGATCTTTGAAAGCAAATGGCAGATCCATTACTAGCCATGCTGGATCGATCTCGCTCATGGTTGAGAAGGATGGGGCTATCATTTGAATATCACCACGCTGAAGTGCAGCAACTTCATTATTCTCACCATATAGCATGCCATTTGGGAACACTTGTATCTCGACGCGATCCTTTGATTTCCTCTTTACTAGATCAGCGAATTCAGCTGCAGCGAGGCCCTTTGGTGTGTTCTCAGCAACTACATGACTGAATTTGATGACGATCCGTTGCTTAAGTCCAGTTTGTTCATCATCCTGAAAGAGCTGTTCATTCCAGTTTGGTTGATATCCGACGAGATATGCAGCTAACAATCCAACAATAATGAACATTCCAATACTTGCAATCGCTTTCAAATTTGTTCCTCCCAGTTGCTAAATTAGACTTATTATTGCACAATAGCAGATAAAGGTAAATATTTCGAAAAGGAGGGCAATAGACTTGAACCGAATAGGAATCTATTGGAAAATTGTTTTACTTTCATTCGGTTTGGTTCTGTTCTCCCTCCTTATTGCTGTAGAAGTCCTGCTAGGAAGCTTGACTAGCGTCAAAGAAGAGGGCTTGCGTCAACGGCTTATTACGACTGCCCAAACCGTTGCTAATCTACCGGGAGTGGCAGATTATATTAATGAGCAGAATGGAGCTGAGCATATTGCTCCCGTTGCTGACAAAATACGCATGCTGAATGAGGCTGATTATATTGTCGTGCTGGATATGAATCGCAAGCGCTTATCACATCCTCTATCGGACCGAATAGGAACGTATTTTAGTGGCGACGATGCGGATGCAGCTTTTGCTGAGCATATGTACGTTTCCAAAGTAAAAGGTGAAGCAGGTGTTGGCTTACGGGCATTCGTGCCAATCATGAACGCGAAGCATGAGCAGGTTGGCGTTGTAATGGCAGGAGGACTTCTGCCTACAATGAAGGATATTTTTCCCGAGCAACTCAGATCGGTTATGGTAATGATTATATTAGCGCTTTCGTTTGGAATGATGGGCTCAGCGATGCTTGCCAAACATATCAAGAAAGAGATGTATAATCTAGAGCCGCATGAAATTGCCACGATGTTTCGTGAACATACGGCTGCATTCCAAGCTATGCATGAAGGAGTAATCGCAATCGACAGTAAGGAGCGAATCACGATTTTCAATGAACGGGCTAAGCACATTTTTGGCGTGTCCAAGGATGTTATTGGGCTGAACATTTGGGATGTGATTCCAGATTCTCGCTTGCCGGAAGTACTTAAGGTAAAGATGCCGCTCTTGAACCACGAATTGCTGGTTGGCGATACGCTCATTTGGAGCAATCGAATCCCCATAATCGAGCATGGTATTACTCAGGGAGCCATAGCGATTTTTCAAGACCGCACGGAGGTTACGCATATGGCAGAAGAACTGACAGGTGTGCGAGAATTTGTGAATGCCTTGCGAGCCCAAAATCATGAGCATATGAATAAAATGCATACCGTTGCGGGGCTTCTGCAGCTTGGAAAACATGAAGAAGCATTAAGATATTTGTTTGAGGTATCTGATCAACATGAAGAGACAACAAGATTTATTCAGGAGCATTTTGAGGATGATGGAGTTGCAGGCTTACTGCTTGGTAAGATCAGTCGAGGACATGAGCTTGATATAGATGTGTTCATCGATCCGAATTGCGGTTTGCGTCAATTTCCAGATTCGCTTGATCGGCGAGATATCGTTCTTCTGGTAGGCAATTTGATTGAAAATGCATTTGATGCACTTTCCAATATCAAGGTTGATCAGAAGGCAGTGTATCTGTACATTGGACAAGATGAAGATTATTTATCGATTTTAGTTGAGGATAATGGCTGTGGTATGACAGAAGACACGAAAGCAAGAATGCTGGAACGCAGCTTCTCGACCAAAAGTGGAGAGCATCGTGGGATAGGCCTATTTCTGATAAGTGGGATTATTGCAAAAGGTAAAGGGCTACTTCGGTGTGAATCCTCCCCAGGACTCGGAACATCAATGGAAATCGTTTTTCCGATGAAGGAGGCGACAAGAGATGCAGGAGCAATGTAAACATATCGTGCAAGTAGTGCTGATAGAAGATGATCCAATGGTTCAGGAAGTGAACCGCATGTTCATCGAACGGGTGAATGGCTATAAAGTGATTGGTACGGCAGGCAATGGTCAGGATGGCTTGCGGATGATCGAAGAACTGAAGCCGGATCTTATCTTTCTTGATGTGTTTATGCCTTCATTTGATGGAATTAGTACGCTGCAGGAAATTAGAGCGCGTAATCTACCAGTGGATGTGATCGTAGTTACGGCTGCTAAAGAGACGGAAACATTGCGAGCGATGATGCGAAATGGTGCAGTAGATTATATTATCAAGCCATTTAAATTAGAGCGAGTTAAACGGACGCTGGAACGTTATCGTGATCGATACGAGACGTTAACCGACGATCATACAGTTACCCAAGAGCAGCTTGATCGTATTCTGCAAATGGGAGATGAGATCCGAACGGATAGCACTGTGAACGATGAATCTTCTCTATTAGGGCAGAGTGTACTACGAGACAAGAACTTTATCGAATCATCATCACCTGCTGAATTGTTTATACCTGCGGAAGAACTGCCAAAGGGATTAAATCCAGTAACACTTAAACAAGTGCTTGCGGTAATGGCTGATAGAGGTGGGAAGCTATCCGCAGAAGAAACAGCCGAAGGGGTTGGGATTGCGAGAGTGACAGCAAGAAGATACCTTGAATATTTGTCAAAGATAGGATATGTCCATCTAGAGGTGAACTATGGAGGCGTAGGGCGGCCAATTAATCGTTATGTGCTTCATTCAAGACCAAAAAGACTAAAATAATCCGAAACACGCCTTGTACGTGAATATTAAAATTACAAACGAAAAAAATGTAATACCGAAGTGGGTGGGGGCTACTGACTAATGAAGGTTAAATGCTGCCATTTCTTATTGCAATGAAATATCTGGTATGTTAATATTGCGCTAACACTTACGATAGGAGTTGAAGAGGATAATGTAGAATTTCTTGCTAACGTTTAAGGAATAAAACAAGTTCTATTTGTGCTGTTTTATTCTTTATTGGCAAGAAAGTTACCTTATTCTTTTCACTCAAAATATATCCTTATCTGACTCTGCGTAGGGTTGGATTTGTTTTATTTTTTGAGCTGCAAGAAAGGTCAACTTTCTTGCAGCTCTTTTTTATTTGTGAACCAAGGAGGTTTCTGGAATGTCATTGATCAAGGTAACGAATCTGACATTTGCCTATGACGGCAGTTACGACAACATTTTTGAGCATGTAAGTTTACAAATCGATACCAACTGGAAATTGGGCTTTACGGGGAGGAACGGCCGGGGCAAGACTACGTTTCTCAATCTGCTGCTCGGCAAGTATGAATACAGCGGAACGATTTCCTCTAACGTCAGCTTCGAGTATTTCCCGTTCCACGTCGAACTCAAGGAAAATTATACATTCGATGTGGTAGCTGACATCTATCCCGACTACGAGCACTGGCAGCTCATGCGCGAGTTTTCGCTGCTGAAGTTGTCAGAAGATGTGTTATATCGACCGTTCGACTCGTTGTCCAACGGAGAACAGACGAAGGTAATGCTGGCAGTCCTGTTTTTGAAGGAAGACAGCTTTTTGCTTATCGACGAGCCGACCAACCATCTGGATCTGCATGCTAGGAAGCTGGTAAGTGATTATTTGAACGGGAAGAGCGGCTTTATGTTGGTGTCACACGATAGGGCGTTTCTCGACAATTGTGTAGATCATATCATTTCGATCAATAAGACCAATATCGAAATTCAGAATGGAAATTTCTCAGACTGGTGGGAGAACAAACAAAGACAGGATAATTTCGAACTGGCTGAGAACGAAAAACTGAGGAAAGACATTAAGAGGCTGTCAGAAGCGGCCAAGCGAACGAGCAACTGGTCGCACGAAGTAGAAAAAACGAAAAACGGCACCCGCAACTCTGGCTCCAAGGTCGACAAAGGATACATCGGCCACAAGGCCGCCAAAATGATGAAGCGATCCAAATCGATCGAGCAAAGACAGCACTCTGCGATCGAGGAAAGATCACAGCTTCTGAGAAACGTTGATAGCTCGGAAAGCTTGAAAATATCGCAGATGACTTATCATAAACACCAATTGGTCGAGCTTGATCGCGTTTCGATTCATTATGGAGAAAAGAACGTGTGCAGCGATATCAGCTTTACTATCGAGCAAGGGGACAGAATCGTGCTCTCCGGTCCGAACGGCTCAGGCAAATCCAGTTTGCTCAAATTGATTTGCGGCGAGGAGATTCCTTATTCAGGCGTGTTTCGAAAAGGGAGCCAGTTGAAAATTTCCTACGTTTCACAAGATACCTCGCAGTTGCAGGGCAATTTGTCGGAATTCGCCAGATCCAGCGAGATTGACGAAAGCTTGTTCAAAGCGATTTTGAGAAAACTCGATTTTTCACGCTTGCAATTTGAAAAGGACATCGCTTCTTATAGCGGCGGTCAGAAGAAGAAGGTACTGATTGCGAAAAGCCTCTGCGAACACGCTCATTTGCATATTTGGGACGAGCCGCTTAATTTTATCGACGTCATTTCCAGGATGCAAATCGAAGAACTGCTGCTGGAGCATGCGCCAACTATCCTTTTTGTGGAGCATGACAGCGAGTTTTGCAAACATATCGCAAATAAAACTGTGGAACTGAACATATAACACACCCTAGGAGGATGAAAACAATGAGCATTGAGGTTGAGGTTGTAGATGATGTTGTGAACCGGTTCCAATCGATTGACCCGGTTCACAAAAAAATGATTCAGTTGCCGGAGGTATACCAATCTATCGACAGATGCACGTAGCGATTCTATCAGTAAATGCATCGTGTTTTTTCCTGCGTAGTTGGTGAAAGACGCATGAAAGCGTGGATGACGGTTGCTTTTTTGCATTTTCTCCGGCAGTAAGGAGAACACATGAAATCAATCTCGAAATATGAAACGATTGGGCAGATCCTGTCCGACTTCAAGCAGCCTGCATACCGGTATGGGCAAATTATAGACGCTATTTTCAAACAAAAAATTGCTGAATACGAACGGATCACCATACTGCCTACATTTTTGCGAGAAGCGTTGGCCCGGACGCTTGGTCCGAACGTCTCCAGCGTTAATCCCATAAAGGAACTCACATCGCAGCAGGTAAGCAAGGTGCTGTTTGCCATCGGTGGCGGTGAACGCGTAGAGGCCGTAAGACTTTCCTATAAACGAGGATGGAAATCGTATTGTATTTCCACGCAGTGCGGCTGCGGGTTCGGGTGCCGCTTTTGCGCCACGGGTACCATCGGGCTGAAACGCAATCTGACCGCCGACGAAATTACCGACCAATTGCTTCACTTTTACTTGAACGGGCACACCTTGGACAGCGTGTCCTTCATGGGCATGGGGGAGGCGCTCGCCAACCCGCACCTATTCGATGCACTGGCGATTTTGACTAATCCAAATCTCTTCGGTCTAGGACATCGAAGAATTACGATTTCGACCATTGGCCTGTTGCCAGGAATCGATAGGTTGACGCGGGAGTTTCCACAGGTCAATCTAACCTTCTCGATGCATTCGCCTTTCGACGAGCAACGGAGTGAACTGATGCCGATCAATAAGCGGTTTCCGCTCCGCGATGTGCTCAATTCATTGGATCGCCACATCCGACATACGGGAAGAAAGGTGTATATCGCATATATTTTACTTCGAGGGTTCAACGACTCGGCGGAGCATGCGAAAGCTGTTGCTGCGCTGTTGAGGGGAAGGGGAGCTTGGGAACACCTCTACCACGTGAACCTCATTCCCTACAATTCAACAGAAGTGACGCCTCAGAGCTACTTGCCATCTGATCCAGAGAGGATCGAAACGTTCGTGCGGACGTTGAAAATGTACGGTGTGAACGTTACGGTCCGAACTCAATTCGGAGCGGACATTAAGGCGGCATGTGGTCAGTTGTACCGAGCTGATTCTAAAATGAATGGATAGGAGAGATAGGGTATGAGTTCTTTCGTTCTCGGTTTTCAGGAAATGAAAAATAACCAGCTATTGCTCGTAGGCGGAAAAGGGTTGAATGTAGGGGAGTTATCAAAAATGGAAGGAATCCAAGTACCAGAAGGCTTTTGTGTGACAACAGGGGGATATCAAAAAGCAATTGAGCAAAACGAAACGTATCATGCTTTGCTCAATCGACTGACGACGCTAAACGTAGAAGATCGAGATCAAATTAGTGAAATCAGCAGGAAGATTCGAGAAATCATTTTGGAAGTAGAAATTCCTTCTGATGTTGTGCAAGCAGTAACTCAATATCTCTCCCGGTTTGGCGAGGAACATGCATATGCTGTGCGTTCTAGTGCGACTGCTGAAGATTTGCCACATGCCTCTTTTGCTGGCCAACAAGATACTTATTTAAATATTATCGGCAAAGAAGCCATCCTGAAGCATATCAGTAGATGTTGGGCCTCCCTATTTACGGATCGCGCAGTCATTTACCGTATGCAAAATGGATTCGACCACAGTCACGTTTATTTAGCCGTTATTGTTCAAAGGATGGTGTTCCCACAAGCTTCGGGAATTTTATTTACCGCTGATCCGATCACTTCCAACCGCAAGGTAGTATCGATCGATGCCAGTTTTGGACTTGGAGAAGCACTGGTCTCTGGCCTGGTATCTGCCGATTGTTATAGAGTAAAGGAAGGGGAAATCGCCGATAAGAGGATCGCGGTCAAAAAATTGGCGGTCTATGGACGAAAAGAAGGCGGAACAGAGACACAACAGATCGGTCCTGAGCTGCAAAAGACTCAAACCCTGACTGAGCAACAAATTTTACAACTAGCACGCATCGGAAGGCAGATCGAGGCCTATTTTGGTTGCCCGCAAGATATCGAATGGTGCTTGGTTGATGATGCCTTTTACATTGTTCAGAGTCGGCCAATCACGACATTATACCCGATTCCGGAAGCGAAAGATCAGGAAAATCGCGTATATGTATCTGTCGGTCACCAACAAATGATGACCGATCCTATGAAACCGCTGGGATTGTCTTTTTTCCAGTTAACCACTACAGCACCCATGAGTAAAGCTGGTGGCAGGTTGTTTGTTGATGTGACACCTATGCTCGCTAGCAGAGACCATGTATTACATTACCTAGGAAAATCCGATCCGCTTATCAAAGATGCACTGATGACCGTTCTAGAGCGGGATTTTATAAAGATGTTGCCAGATGATAACACAGCACCAAATCCGTATAAAAGCACCGCAGATAAAATGCGTGAAATTGAAAACAATCCGTCAATCGTTCCTGATTCAATTAGGCGTAATCAAGAATCGCTCGAAGCGTTGAAACACAATATCCAAACGAAATCAGGATCGGATTTGTTGGATTTTATTTACGAAGATCTCGAGCAATTAAAGAAGATTGTATTTGATGCGCAAATTATAGATGTCATTCTGGTTGCAATGGATGCTGCAGCATGGATCAATGAAAACATGAGCGAGTGGTTAGGTGAAAAACACGCAGCAGATACCCTTTCTCAATCTGTACCGGGCAATATTACTTCGGAAATGGGTCTGGCGCTATTGGATGTCGCAGATGTGATTCGTCCTTATCCAGAAGTCATAGATTATTTAGAACATGTAAAAGAGGATCACTTCTTGGATGAACTGTTTAAGTTGGAAGGCGGGCAGGAAACCCGAGACGCTATCGATGCTTATCTCGCCAAATACGGAATGCGCTGTGCCGGAGAAATCGATATAACTAGAACGCGTTGGAGTGAGAAACCAACTACGCTTGTTCCCATGATTCTCGGCAACATCAAAAACTTTGAGCCTAATGCGAGCAAGCAGAAGTTTGAGCAAGGGCAACAAGAAGCTATGAAAAAAGAACAAGAGTTATTAGAACGATTAAAGCAATTGCCGGATGGCGAACAAAAAGCCAAAGAAACAAAACGAATGATCAATCTCATTCGGAATTTCAGCGGGTTTCGAGAATATCCAAAATACAGCTTGATTAATCGCTACTTCGTATATAAGCAGGCTTTACTGAAAGAAGCTGAACAACTCGTACAAGCGGGCATCATTCATGAAAAGGAAGATATCTTCTATCTCGCTCTTGAAGAACTTCACGAAGTCGTACGCACCAATAAATTGGACTACCACATCATCAGCAAACGAAAAGACGAGTACAACTATTATGAAAAACTAACTCCGCCACGTGTTATCACGTCTGATGGTGAAATCATTGCAGGGGAGTATAAACGAGAAAATCTCCCGTCTGAAGCAATAGTCGGTCTAGCAGTGTCTTCTGGAGTTATAGAGGGACGTGCACGGGTCATTTTGAACATGGAAGATGCTGATCTAGAAGATGGAGATATATTAGTCACCGCCTTTACGGATCCTAGCTGGACACCATTGTTTCTATCTATCAAAGGT